>JAHJIK010000007.1 GCA_018823385.1 Patescibacteria group bacterium
CCTCAGGTGACTGAGGGATTTTTTATATGTATTTCATATCATCACTACCACAACCATACCGAAACTTGATGTGACCTTTCATACACTCCTAAGGTTACTCATCAAGAATATCTATATGCATCTACTCATACAGTTCATTTCAGGCTTACTTAGCATTGTGTTCCTTGTACCAACGGCATATGCAGAAGGCGTGCCGTTAGCGAGCGAGTGGAAGGGCGTCACCGAATCGTCGATTTCTCCTGGCACACAAGGCGCTGTACCCACTTCAGTTGTAGCTGAGATTGATATGAATCGAACCAGCTCAGCGATTGTGCAAATTAAAGGAATGGATGGAACGGTAGTTCGTAGTGAGTCCGTGAGTGGAATGTATTTGGTATATGAATGGGACGGCACCAATCAAAATGGAGAAATTGTATCCGACGGTGTCTATACGTTTGAGTATCACATAACGGATGGTGAAGAAACTCTCATTGATACGTCGCTTTCTGTTGCGGTCGATACACGTGGGCCGTCACTCACGTTGTTGGGAGAGAACCCGCTACATATTGCCTATGGTTCTGTTTGGGAAGATCCGGGCGCCACTACTGACGGTGTTCGAGTTGAGACTCAAGGTGCGGTGCATACCAATCAAATGGCGACGAGTACGGTTACGTATACCGCAATCGATGCTGGTGGGAATATAACGAGCGCTATTCGTGAAGTGGTTATAGACCCGATACCGGTTACGGTTGTTATTTCCAATCAAACTCACACATATGATGGGTCTCCTAAATCAGTAACGGTAAATACGAATCCAGAAGTCGATGTTGCTATCCTCTACAACGGCAACGCCGAACTACCGTCAGAAATAGGGAACTATGGTGTTGAGGTGTCAGTTATTGAGGATGGATACCAAGGAACGGCAGAAGGCTCACTTGCTATCACTGCTTCTGCTGGTAGCGGTCAATCGACACAGTACACAACAACAATACGTACAGAGGTTGAAAAATATGTTGTAACGGTTCCGCAAGAAACAGGTACCACAACCGTAGATTCGATTCTGCAGCAAATGAAACGGAGCCCTCTTGATATTGAAGCTCTGCAGAAGGCACTGATTCAAACGGGACATCTCGCTATTGCTGCACCTACAGGAGTGTATGGTCCACTTACACAAACAGCCGTCCGCTTCTACCAGCTTTCACATCAGTTGCCGGAGACAGGCTTTGTAGATACGGATACACTGGCAGCTATCGAAAACGAATTAGTACCTGACACTGATACCATCTTGGATCAGCTGCAGGAGATACTCACATCGGTTGAGAAAGTGGTGGCGAAAGTTATTAGCACATGAGGTTAGCATGGTATTTTAGAGGTATGACTCGACGACAAGCGATTGCCATACTCGGAGTGATTTTGTTGCTAGGCGCAGGTGCGTCCCTTATCTATGCATGGAGTCTGCGCAGTGCAGATATTCAGTCGCCAGCACCAACCCCCACACCCACCGCCTGTACAATGGAGGCGAAGCTGTGTCCTGACGGTTCATATGTTGGGCGTACTGAACCGTCCTGTGAATTTAGTGCGTGTCCGTCAGTGGATGTACATTCACGAATGACCGTCGGGCTCGGCCAAAGTGTTGAGGGTCTTGGACTTACTGTCGTACCGCTCGAAGTGATTGAAGATAGTCGATGTCCTACAGATGTACAGTGCATACAGGCCGGAACGGTACGTCTTCGTACACAGGTTGGTTTTGAAACCACCACAACAACAGTTGTACTGAAGTTAAACGAAGCTGTGAATGTTCAAGGGAAAGTGCTCGTGCTTGTTGAGGTGCGCCCTGATGCTTGGTCTACGAAGCCTATTTCGTCAGGGGACTATCGATTTACGTTCGACGTTTCCGAATAAACCACACTATGCAGTTTCATATTCCAGTGTTCCGAAAACTCTCTCTAGCTGAGTTACATAAGCGAAAGAAAATTATCCTGAGCATTCTTGCAGGAGCAATAGCGCTACTCCTGTTGGCCGGCCTTGCGTATTCATATCTCTTTGGACCAATGCAGCGAACGGCTCCGATTGAAGAGTTCTTGGTAAAGCCCGGAGATACGGTTGAACATGTTGCTGCTTCTCTTAAAGAGGAGGGGTATATCAAAAGCCTATGGGCATTTCGGATTGCGTATGTCGGAGCAAACGAAGGACGTGGTATTCGTCCTGGATCATATGAACTAGGAAAGGGTATGGATGTGTGGACACTCACCGATCGATTAGTGAGTACGCCAAAACTAGCTTTCATCACTTTCACTCCCGGCATGCGAAAAGAACAGATGGCCGACATTCTTGCTGACACGTTGTCATGGAGTGACGCACAGAAAGAAAAGTGGATTACGGTAGATACCGCTGTTACGCCATCGCTTGTAGAGGGTGTGTACTTCCCAGATACGTACTTGGTGCCGTCTGAGCAGGACCCGGCTCAAGTTGCTGCACGACTGCGCGGTCGATTCCAAGACGAATTTGCACCGTATGCCGCGAAAGCTGCTGAACAGGGCCGATCATGGACTGATGTCCTCATCATGGCGTCCCTTATTGAACGTGAGGCAGCAAAGAATGATAAAGAGCTGGTCGCAGGTATTCTATGGAATCGTATTGATATTCGAATGCCGCTTGGGGTTGATGCGACCCTGCAATATATAAAAGGAACAGA
>JAHJIK010000008.1 GCA_018823385.1 Patescibacteria group bacterium
CCAATACAGAAAAGCGCCGGATTTCTCCGGCGCTTTTCTGTATTCCCTTCCTTATGCTTTCGCGCGCTTGATAGCTGCTGCGAGGCGGGATTTCTTTCGAGAAGCGGTATTCTTCTTGATGATTCCTCGCTTCGCTGCCTTATCAATAGCTTTGTAGGCTGTTGATAGAGACTTTTCAGCCTCTTCAGTGCTGGTTGGGATAAGTTTCTTCACATCCTTCACCGCGGTTGTGAGAGCACGCTTGCGGCGTACGTTAAAGACGTGCTTCTTGAGGGAAGCTCGGTGCGCCTTCTTTGCATTTGCTGTAATTGCCATGTGAGCGCATCGTACTCTATCTATGCGACGGATGCAAATGGTACGATGAAGATATGATACGGCAAGTACGGGGCACCATCGTGGGTATTGAAAAGGAGGGGGTTGTCATAGATATGGCAGGTTGGGGTGTGTTTATATACGTCCCCTCCCCTGAGCTATTAACGGAAGGTTCCTTGATTACCCTCAAAACACACCTCTCTATTAAACAGGACGGTATGGATCTGTATGGTTTTGTGGACACCAGCGACCTAGAGTTCTTCCAGCAACTTCTAACAGTGTCTGGCGTGGGACCTAAAACAGCACTATCTATCCAGAAGCGTGCCCCTCGTGAAAACCTTCAGGCAGCTATCGGCAAGCGTGATATCGACTACCTCACCCGAGTGGTAGGACTTGGAAAGAAAGCGGCCGAGAAGCTTTCTGTGGAACTCTCAGAAAAGATTGGCGTGAAGGATGGTGTAACAGACGATGAAGATGGCGAAGTGTTCGACACGCTAGTGGCACTTGGCTACACCGATAAAGAGGCCCGCAAAGCGGTCGGCACTATTCCAACAGGAGTGAGTGGAAAAGAGGCCCGATTAAAAGCCGCCCTATCAACCGGAGCAAAATAATATGCAAAAACTAAAACGCTTTCTTCAGTCAGTTCTGCCTCGCTCGGTGTATCGATCTCTTCTTGTTCCCTACCACCTCTTTTGGACATGGGCGGCAGCGAACAAATACGGATACCCTGGAAAGGAGTTGGTGGTCATTGGTGTGACTGGTACGAAAGGAAAATCGTCGGTGACTGAAATGATTTCAACCATTCTTGAAGAAGGCGGCCACACGGTGGCGTCGACCAGTACGATTCGTTTTAAGATTGGCGGAACCTCAACTCGCAATCTCTACAAAATGACCCTGCCTGGTCACGGGTTCCTTCAAAAGTTTCTTCGTGACGCAGTCGACGCCGGGTGTACACATGCTGTAGTGGAGCTCACCTCAGAAGGTGCACTTCAGTTCCGCCACCACTTTACCTACATGAACGCGCTTGTGTTTACCAATCTCGAAAAAGAACACATTGAGGCACACGGGAGCATGCAGAAATACTTTGAAGCGAAGATGCGTATCGGAAAAGCATTGGAACGTTCTCCAAAGCGCCCACGTGCAATCATTGCGCTTGAATCAAGTGAATATGGAAAACAATTCCTCGCACTCAACGTCGAGAAAAAGTTCCCCTTCTCTCTTGATGATGCTGATCATCTTTCTCTCACCCCTCACGGAGCATCCTTTGAATACACAGGCCGCCGTATTACCCTTTCGCATCCTGGCGCCTTCAGTGCACTAAATGCCATGGCTGCGATTAAAGCCGGCGAGTTCTTTGGCGTTTCAATTGAGACTGCAGCGAAAGCACTTCAGAATCTTGAAACAATTCCTGGACGAGCTGAACGCATTGACGAAGGACAGCCATTCCTTGCGGTAGTGGACTACGCACACACACCCGACTCCTTACGTGCCCTATATGCCGCATATCCAGGCTCTAGGAAGATTTGTGTGCTTGGGAATACTGGAGGAGGCCGTGACACCTGGAAGCGTCCTGAGATGGGAGAAATTGCGGATACAGAGTGTGCGGAGGTTATTCTCACGAACGAAGATCCATACGATGAGAATCCTGATGAGATTGTGGCAGCAATGGCTTCAGGTATGAAGCGTGCACCCTCAATTATCATGGACCGTCGTGAAGCAATTAAGACAGCCCTATCAAAAGCTACTGATGGTGATGTGGTCCTTATCACCGGCAAAGGAACTGACCCGTACATAATGGGAGCTAACGGAACTAAAGAGGTGTGGAGTGATTCCACGGTTGTTCGAGAAGAGCTTCAAAAACTAAAGCGTTAGTTGGTATCATACACACATGACACTTCGTGGAGATGCAATGTTTTTCCTCGGCATCCTGGCCTTTATCTTTTTGATTTGGCTTTCGACCGGCGGACCGTCTCGCCCTATCTCGTTTGCTGGCCCCTACCTCACACCAATCACAACGACTGGCGATCGCTCTGAAGCATACGGCGACCACATAACTGGTGAGACCATTCGTGAGTCGCTCTTTAACACACAGGCTGATTTGCAGGACCTACAAGAACAGTTGAAAGATGCAAAGACGTTTGGTGAAGCGTCTCCGTATCGCGGACAAGTGACACTGTCTCGGAGTACGAGTGGAGCGCGCTCATCAAATGTTAAGGAGGAATACATAGCTATTCAGACAACAGGACGTGCTGAAAACGATATCTATATCTCCGGGTGGCAGTTGGTATCAGTGGCGACAGGAAATCACGCAACCATTCCACTTGGAACAAAGACACTTCGTACTGGTCAGGTGAATCAGACTTATCCCATAGCTCTCTCTCCAGGAGATGTTGCGATTATCTCATCTAGCCGCTCTCCTGTTGGTCTTTCATTCAAAGAAAATATGTGTAGCGGGTATTTAGAGCAGAACCAAACATTTGAACCAGGGTTGAGACAGTCGTGTCCGGCTCCTGTTGATGAACTCGACCGATACTATGGAAACGCACTCAGCGATGACAAATGCTACGACTTTGTATCTGAGGAGCTTGATACATGTACCACTGACTCTCGCCCGCCAAGCAGGTTGTCGTCGGGCTGTACGTCATTTATTCAGGACCGTTTGTCATACAACGGCTGTGTTGCAACGCACCAGTTTGATGCAGACTTCTCTGACGATACCTGGCGCATTTATGTAAACGGAAGTAGAGAGCTGTGGAAACAAGAGCGTGAATCTATCAAACTCCTCGACGCTCAAGGCAAGACGGTGGACCTGATTACGTATTAAGGGTATAAATTTCTGTATACCGCCTATAGCTCAGTTGGTAGAGCA
>JAHJIK010000009.1 GCA_018823385.1 Patescibacteria group bacterium
CAATACTACAAGACATATCACTTCCTCCGGACGTGCGTTCGTCTATGCGCAGTCGTTTGGATACGTATGCGTCCGTACACGCTGTACCAATCCGTTCTCCCTATACACGCTTTTCATTTAAACTAACGGCTGCGTTTGCAACACTACTTCTTTTTGTTCTTACGGGGACTGGGGTTACCTATGCTGCGGAGAAGACAGTACCGGGGGATTCGTTGTATATCGTAAAGCGTTCGATAACAGAACCCGTGTTGGGGGCGCTGGCACGTGACACGCAAGCAAAAGCCGCATACCAAACACAGCTCGCTGAGCGCCGCCTCGAAGAAGCCACAACACTCGCACTTGAAGATAGGCTGGATCAAGAAACCAGTAGCGCTCTAACCCATGACATCGAAGTTGCCGCTGACTCATCAACGGCGTATGCGGGTGATTTGGAGATGGGTGGTGACGAAGAGTCTGCACTAATTGTGCGCTCTGAGCTTGAAGCTCGACTTGCCGCTCACGCCGATATCCTTGAGCGTGTTGCTGACCAAGAAGAGGAACTTCCGGTATATGCACTTGCAAAGCGTATTTCTGAACGAGTAAGTATGGTGTCGTTGCTCCGAGCTGAGAATGAGGAGGTTGTGGAGGTAGAAGAGGAATTGGATGAGGTGCAGGTTGCAACGGTGGACGCTGTGGTAGAAGAAATTGCTGATGAAGTTGAAGAATTGCGTTCAGCAAAGAAGCCAAGCGAAGCATTCGTGCGTTCACAAGAAGCTGTTCGTGCATCTATTAAAGCCACTATATTTGAACGCCAGAAAAAGGTACTCGATACCGTACGGGTGAGGACTGAAACTCGATTGGAAAACGAGACAAACGACGCACTTCAGCAGACTCAGTAGCGTACTGGTACAATAGGGAGATGAAACAAGTTGAAGCTCTCCAGGTACTCAAAACAGGTGCAAATGTCTTTCTCACGGGAGAACCAGGGTCCGGTAAGTCACACACGGTAAACGCATACGTTGCATGGCTTCGATCACACGGTATTGAACCTGCCATTACTGCATCAACCGGAATCGCTGCCACCCATATCCACGGACTCACCATTCATGCATGGAGCGGTATTGGTATACGCGAATACCTCACACCAGCTGATGTCGATATGATTGCAGGGAAGGAGCATGTCGCTAAACGGATTGGTAAGACAAACGTACTTATCATTGACGAGATATCAATGCTGTCAGGTGAGACATTGGCTATGGTTGAAATGGTGTGTCGAGAAGTGAAGCGAACTGAATTACCATTTGGTGGTATGCAGGTAGTTCTGGTTGGTGACTTCTTCCAGCTACCTCCTATTTCACGTCCAGGGAAACCTGCCAGCTTTGCCTTTAGTTCGCCAGTCTGGCATAAGGCAAATCCAATTGTCTGCTATCTATCAGAACAACACCGTCAGGATGACGGCACATTCTTGAATGTGCTTTCAGCAATTCGGAGCGGACAGTGGGACCAGTCAGATGTCTCGCGTATTTTGGCACGCGAAACAGATGCAGAAGGATTGCCAGAGGACGTACCGCTTTTGCATACTCACAACGTTGATGTTGATCGCGTAAACGGAGAAAAGCTTAACGAGCTTTCAGGGACGCCACACACGTATCGTATGGAAAGTATGGGAGCTGATGCACTGGTTGGTGGCCTTAAGCGAGGATGTCTCTCACCTGAAGCACTAACCTTGAAAGACGGCGCCGTTGTTATGTGCACCAAGAATCAGCAGGCACTTGGACTGGTAAACGGAACGCTAGGGACCGTTATTGGGTTTGAGGCAGGGACTAACTTCCCAATGATTCTAACCAACGACGACCGTACCGTTACCATTGCGCCGGCTGATTGGGCTATCGAACAGGATGGAAAAGTACGAGCAAAGATTTCGCAGGTACCGCTTCGTCTTGCGTGGGCTGTTACCGTACACAAAAGCCAGGGTATGAGCATGGACGCAGCAGCAATTGATCTCTCGCGTGCATTTGAGTATGGACAAGGATATGTGGCGCTCTCACGCGTTCGAACACTGGAAGGTGTTCATCTGCTTGGGTTCCGTGAAGAGGCGCTCCACATGCACCCAGAGGTGGTGGCGCGCGACGCTGGATTCCGTGAAGAGTCAGAGGTCGCCGGGCGCACCTTTGAAGCGCTAGAGGTATCTGGGAAACGTGAGGAGATGGAACAGAACTTTATCCTTGCGAGTGGCGGCAGCATTACACCAACATCAGATGGAAAGGCGAAAGTTCGTATCTCGACACATGATCAAACGCGAGCGCTCATAGAAGAGGGAAAGAGTTTTGTGGAAGTAGTAAAGGCGAGAGGGCTGACGGAAGGTACTATCACTGACCATATTGAGAAGCTGGTACAAGCAGGACATGTGACTCCAGAAACGGTAGAAGACTTGTTGCCGGCACCACTCAAAAAAGCCCTTCCAAAGATCCATTTGGTATTTAGTGCACTGGGAGCTGAGAAGCTTTCCCCTGTATATGAGAAGCTCGACCAGAAGTACTCATACGACGAGCTGAAACTTGCTCGAGCTGCGTATACTACCTAGCTTCATGAGTTCTATAGAGAGTATTTGGTATCGTTCTATATGATTAAAATTATCGGCGGGTTCGTTATCCTGATTGCAATTGTTACGTGGGTGGCACGACATCCTGTTACCGTACCGGTATCAGGACAACAGGCTGCGGTCGTCACTGTTACTGATACCAGCTTCAATGAAACCGGTATGGTTATCTTTGAAGGGTCGGGCAATGCGGTCGGTGTGCCGTGGATTGTGTATCAAACACCCAACCGACCTATTGCAACAAAACAACTTGTATTTGATGACGTGACCAAATGTGATGCCGCTACCCGCGAGCTTCCGTGTGCGTCGAATGTTGCTGAAGGGAAGTATCCCGTTTCGTCCGAGCAGCAAGTGCGCATACAGGGTACGGTCGATGGAGAAAAGGTGTATGTGACCCGCGTTACGTATCTATAGGTATATACTAGAACTATGACTCGACACCTTTTAGCACTCTGTTCAGCACTTTTGTTAGTAGCGACCCTTCTTGCCGCGTGGGTGGTATGGCGTGGACGTGATGACATGTCTCCACAAACACAAATTCCAGCACAAACACCGGGAGAGCTTGGAACATTTTCAATTTATACCAATGGAGAATATGGCTTCTCAGTTATGTATCCCAATTCTGCCATCATCGATGAAACGTTTGATCAGGCATACTTCTTGCCAAGCGTATGGCGTATGAATGCACTGCCAACTGCAACCGGTACTCCAGTGCTAGCAATTGTGACCTTTGTAACTGAAAGCGATCACTCATACCCACGTCATTTCTCATCACAAGTTCGTATTGGGGCAAGTGCTGATCCAAAAGAAGTAGCTCGTTGTGAAGAACGCGCGACTGAACAGGGGGAAGTCGAATTGCCCGACGTTACGATAAACGGAACAGCATTCAAAGCCTTTAGTTTCCAAGACGCCGGCATGATGAAATACGTTCGAGGCGTTAGCTACCGAACCGTCCATGAAGGCGCCTGTATTGCTATGGAGGCAATTGAAAGTGGTTCAAGCTACCGAGATGATCCAGAGAGCTCTGACGACATACCAGATGAAGAGTTGCAGGCACACTATGACAATCTGCAGCAGGTAGTACAGTCATTCTCCTTTGCACGTATTTAATGAATTCTTCAGGTTTGATGCGGTACACTAGTTCTATTACAAG
>JAHJIK010000010.1 GCA_018823385.1 Patescibacteria group bacterium
ACTGGGTGATATAGAAGGACTTATTGATTGACTTGGAGATACAGAAGGATGTTGCAGAGAAAGATGGTGCTATTATCGTAGTAACGCCGTAAGTATGCAGGACTTCATCGAACGACTTCGCGCTAAGCCAGAACACGTACGCAAGCAGATTGCTATCGCTACCTCTGGCGTACTCACCGGCCTTGTGGCAGTTGGATGGCTTGCGTCGCTTGTTGCAGGCGGCACCCTTGCACTAAAGGCTTCAGATACAGTTGCCGAGCCTGCTGGAAACATTGCAGAGCAGCAGAACGGATTTGAATCACTGCTCGGTGCTGCTGGAAGTTTTGCTGGAGTTACCACTGAAGATCCAGAACTTACCGTGCTTGAGAGCCGCACCAGTTCAACACTGGATCGTAATCAACAAGAGGTTGATACTCGTACGGTGATTCCGTTCTAACTTTATATACATGCCAAAGAAGAAAGAAGAGACATTGCCTGAACCAATACCAAAGGTCAACATCATTGACCAGAGTATTACTGCTGAAATGCGGCAGTCATATATCGACTACGCCATGACCGTTATTACGAGTCGTGCGCTTCCTGATATTCGTGACGGATTGAAGCCAGTGCACCGCCGTATTCTCTTCGCGATGCGCCAGACTGGCCTTACGCCAACCGCTAAGTTCCGAAAATCAGCGACCGTAGTGGGAGAGGTGCTCGGTTCGTATCACCCGCACGGTGACTCGTCTGTATATGACGCAATGACCAAACTTGCGCAGGATTTCTCCACACGCTACCCACTGGTACTTGGACAGGGTAACTTCGGATCTATTGATGGTGATCCGCCTGCTGCATATCGATACACGGAAGCAAAGATGTCTCGCCTGGCTGACGAGCTATTGAAAGACCTCGAAAAGGAGACGGTTGAATGGGCACCAAACTTTGACGGTAGTAAGCAAGAGCCAACCGTGCTTCCAGCTGGTGTGCCGAACCTCCTTCTAAACGGAACATTGGGTATCGCGGTTGGTATGGCAACCAATATCCCACCTCACAACCTACGGGAGGTTGTTGCTGCTACCACACACTTGATTGATGACGAAGATGCAACAACTGATGATCTCCTTACGCACGTAAAGGGTCCTGACTTCCCACTGGGAGGTATCGCGTTCAATCAAGCAGATATCAACCATGCATACACTAACGGAAAGGGTGGTGTGGTTGTTCGTGGAGAGGCTGACATCATCGAAGACAAGAAAGGAACCTCTATTGTCATCACCTCAATTCCATACCGCGTAAACAAGGCTGACCTCATTACTCGTATGGCTGACTTGGTGCGCGACAAAAAGCTTGAGGGCATTAAGGACCTGCGTGATGAATCAACCAGCGATATTCGTGTTGTGGTTGAGCTTAAGGGAACAGCGCATCCGCAGGCAGTACTTAACAATCTGTACAAGTACACCGAGCTTGAGTCTACCTTCCACTACAACATGTTGGCGCTGGTTGACGGTGTTCCGCAAACACTTTCACTCAAGGGAATGCTTGAGGAGTTTATTGCACACCGAAAGATTGTGGTTCGTCGTCGCACTGAGTACGACCTACGTAAAGCAGAAGACCGAGAACACATCCTTCTGGGTCTTTCAAAAGCACTTGATCACATTGATGAGGTAATCGCTATTATTAAGAAGTCGAAGGATGTACAGGACGCATCTCTTTCTCTCCAGAAGAAGTTTGGTTTCTCTGAGCGTCAGACAACAGCAATTCTCGAGATGCGTCTTCAGAAGCTTGCCGGTCTTGAACGCAAGAAGATTGAGGATGAGCTTAAGGAGGTGCAGGAGCTTATCAAGCGACTCAAGAAGATTCTTTCTTCTGAGAAGAACATCCTAGCGGTGGTTCGTGAAGAGTTGGTTGATATCGCTGAAAAGTACGGAGACGATCGTCGCACCAAGATTGTGAAGGGTGGGGTCAAAAACATTTCTGTAGAGGATCTGGTACCAGATGAGGAATCTGTACTCGTTCTTACGCAGGGTGGTTACGTAAAGCGAACTAACCCGAGTGAATATAAGATTCAGAAGCGTGGTGGTGTCGGTGTGATTGATATGTCCACAAAGGAAGAGGATGTGGTGACACACTTCCTGGTGGCATCAGCACACTCTGACCTTCTCTTCTTCACCGACTATGGAAAGGCATACCAGCTCAAGATGTATGAGCTT
The DNA here is from genome assembly GCA_018823385.1 of Patescibacteria group bacterium. GTDB lineage: Bacteria > Patescibacteriota > Minisyncoccia > Phycocordibacterales > Phycocordibacteraceae > C7867-001. The sequence continues at coordinate 2,190 of JAHJIK010000010.1, forward strand.
CCAGAAGGAAAGCGGGCAACAAAAGGAAAGTCTATGATGAACTTCTTGCCACTAGCAGGGGACGAGAAGGTAACAAGTGTACTGGCGGTACCTAAGGGAGCTGAGCACAAGACAATGTCAGTGTTCTTCGTGACGCTCGAGGGTGTGGTGAAAAAGGTGGCAGCAAGCGCCTTTGCTGATGTTCGTCGTTCAGGCATCATTGCAATTAACCTCAAGAGTCCTGACAAGTTGGTATCAGCACACCTTGCTAACGCAGGTGACAGTATTTCAATAGTAACGGCACAAGGACAGAGTATTCGATTTAGCGAGGAGGATGTGCGTGCAATGGGACGTACTGCTGGTGGTGTCCGCGGTATGAATGTGAAAAAGGGAGACCGTATTGTGTCTGCTGAAGTTGTCTGTGCAGACGACAAGAATGCGTCGCTGCTCGTGATTATGGAGAAGGGATATGGAAAGAAAACCTCTATGGCTGAATACAAAGTACAGGGACGTGGTGGCTCTGGTATCAAGACAGCTGACGTAACAAGCAAGACCGGTTCTATTATCGGCGCCAAGGTATTGGTTGGTGTTGAGGATAACGAGGAGGAGATCGTGGTTATCTCAAAGAAGGGTCAGGTTATCCGTTGCTCAACCAACGATATTCCATCACTCTCACGTGCAACCCAAGGCGTACGTATCATGAAGATGCGAGAGGGTGACACTATCGCTTCAATGGTCGCCCTTTAGTTATCCACCGTTTATGAGTACTTCAGCTGGTAGCTGGTACTATGAATATATGTTGAATTTATATATACGAACCGCGTGCCCATATAGTGCGAAAGTATTGGAGGAGGAAGCTAAAGCTATGAAGCTTGATATCACCACAAAGAATGTGGCATATGCAGATGTAGCGGCTGATTTAAAAGCCCGTGCAGGGAAGCTCCAGACACCCTATCTCGTTGACGAGGAGAATAATATAGAGATGTTTGAGTCAAACGATATTATCGAGTACCTTCATCATCGCTTAAGCGGCACTGGTGCATAATACAAAGACAATTGTTAGATAACGACACTACATATGGACATAAGCTACAAAGGAACACAGTACGATCTCCCAGAACTCGTAACCGAGCGTACCAGCAGTAAGCTGCAGACAATCCGCAAGTATCTTGGCGAGTACGACGATACGACGCACGTATATGTAGAGCTTGGTAAGGAAACGATTGCCCACCAATCAGGAGAGATTTGGTTTGCTGACGCAACGGTCGCATCAAATGGTGAGAACTTTAGAGCGCGAGCGGTTGAGGAGAATATTGATAACGCGGTTGATCGTATGATTGACGAGCTCAGTAAGGAGATTCGTCGCAGTAAAGAAAAAGACCGATCCCTTATCCGTAAAGGCGGCCTTGCTATCAAGAATATGATGCGGGGAATGCGGGGCTAGCGAAGGAAATCGCTATACTGCATCTCATTCTTTCCTTCTGGCACTACACGTAGTGGAGTAAACACACCGTTATCAAACGATGCTGTCTTAATCTTTACGCGTAGTTCTTTTCCGTCTTTGTGAGCAAAGAAATACGTTCCTGGTGACTCTGCATACGCACGATACTTGTTCCAGTTCTCTTGATCGTTTCCTGGAAGGGTCAGTAGACCTTCTTCCTTTTTAATCTTCCCTGAGCGTGTTGCTTGTGTGTGGTCTTGCGGCACGAGTGTTAGTTCTCCTGCAAGATACTGAGGGAGAATATCGGCAAGCAACTCAGCACCAATCTGTACGAGGCGTGGACGAAGCTCTCGGGTAGTTTCGTTTGGCAGGATAGATACTTCTTCAAGCGCCACCAAGTCACCAGCATCAAGCTCGTATACCATTTTCTGTATAGCCACCCCGGTCATAGCTTCGTTATGAAGCAGCGCCGCCTCTACGGGAGATGCACCACGATACTTCGGAAGAAGTGAGTAGTGAATGTTCAACACACCAAGTGGGAAGGACTGAATTAACGCATCGGGAAGAATCTTTCCATATGCGACGACGATTGCATAGGTTGCTTGGGTGGCAGCGATCTCTGCAATAACGTCCGGTGTCAGTTTTTCAGGCGTAATAACCGGTATGTTGTGAGCCAAGGCACAGGTCTTTGTTTCAGATGGTGTTAGCTGCATGCCCCGACCTCGCTTTACATCTGGCGAGGTAATAACAAGTGACGGCACGTATCCACGCTGAATGAGGAGCTCGAGTGTGTCACTCGCAACATATGGGGTGCCAAAGAAGACAAAAGAATTAGTCATGAGGTTGTACCTGCATAGTTGATATGGCGTGGTCGGTAAACAGAATGCCATTTAGGTGATCGGTCTCGTGTTGAAATATTTGTGCCAGCAACCCGCCGCCGCCTCGCTGGAACGTACCACCTTCAAATGTCCGTGCTTCAACGGTTGCTTGTGCGTGCCGTGCGGTCTTTCCATATACACCACGAACAGAGAGACATCCCTCATCCATTTCTTCTCGTTTTCTACTGGCTTTAATAAACTCGGGATTTATGAATATACCAATTGATGGTTCATGCGGAGGGAGACTCTCTGCGGGCGGGGGTAGTGTCCGATCATATCGAACAATGAAAATACGGTATGAAATACCAATTTGAGGAGCTGCGAGCGCAACGCCATCCTTTTGTGAATCAAGGGCCTCCCCCATATCGGTAAGTATTGCCTTGAGTTCAGGGGTACCAAAAAGCTCCTCAGGGACTTCCTGAGCTTCCTTGCGCAATACGGGGTCGCCGTCTTGGACTATCTCTCTCATATAGTGACTATATCAAAAAACGCCCAATCCTCTAGTGAGGTGGGCGTTTGGTTGGTGATCGCCTGGCGGACACATTGCGATTAGTATCCCCTCGCACAGTCGCTACCTTTGCAGGTACCTAAGTCAAACTCAGGAGCCAGGTTCACCAGCGCATTCCTTGCATCATTACCTACAAGGAACGCGAAGCTTTAAAGAGCTGGGTGGGGAGGTGGGGTGTCGATGTCCACCTCCCCGTGGCGCGCCTCATTAAGGCAATCGCGCCGATACGCTTGGTCCGGGGCTGTGGACCTAACGCATGCGTGGAATATATTACCAAAGAGACTCAGTGTCAATTCGCACACGAATAGATGGAGGGAGTGATCTGATCTGTTCACTCAGCGTTTCGTTTGGCCATGAGGTATCTTTCACATGAAGCACGGCACTCATGTGTTGTATTCCGGGTTTAGACAGCTGAAACGGAAGTACTGAAAGTGATTGCTGCAGCCGTTCTGTTAGAAGCGCGACTGTTGCTGTTAGCTGTTCAGGCCTTCCTTCGGCACTGAAGTGAATGAGAGTGCCAAACGGCGGGTATAGGAGGACTTTCCGGAGTGCCGTTTCCTCACTAAAGAATGTCGTTGTCGTTGGGTCAGCAATCGCTTCAAGAGCAGTGTCTTCAGGTTTGCGGGTTGCAACAATCACTCTTTTGGCTCGCTCAGCAAGCATAAGACCGATACGAACAAACCGTTCACGAGCTCGCCAAAAAGGAAGTGAGAGGAGGCTGTCAGCTGAAATAATGGCAGCAAGTCCAAATGAGCTGGTAGGCGTGATCCAGGGAAGCATGTATTCCGTACCAACAACAATGGTTGTGGGGGTAATTAATTTTAATAGCTTGCGGGCCTGCGGAGGAGTTGCTGCATCAAAGTGAAGTATGTGATGTGTAGGGAACAGTTTTTTTGCTTCATCAAATACTCGCTCCACACCGACACCGAGCGGATATAGGTTCCAACTTCCGCAGTGAACACAGGTGGTGTCGGTGCTTAGCGTTTCCACTCCATCAGATGAGCGGAATACGTTCTTTCCCCGTACTTTAGTGAAGGAAAGAGTGCGGCCTCGTGTGTCTGTGACGGCGGTACCGCAATCGCGACATACAACCGTGGGGGCATATCCTTTTCGAACAGCGAGCAGAAGCACACCTGCACCTCCTGCGGTTGTGGCGGTGATAGCTTCTTGAATCTCTTTAGGTATTGCTTCCCATTCTCGCTGTCTATCTTTCTCGCTCCGGGTGTCGAGAATAATACGTGGAGCCGATGGTTGTGCAGCAAGGGGATTTTCAGGATGCAGTCGCTCCTCAAGTGGAAGTGGGTAGTCGCCAACGGTGTAGGGAATGGAACGCGCGGTTGCGAGCTCTTCCAGTGCTCGACGTATATCAAGGTATGGACGTCTAGGTTGTACATAGGTACCTGCACTAACACGCTCGGCAATAATTGCACCCAGCGACCGTATGGGAGTCCATGCGAACGAAGGCGTCGCGATAATAAGTCCAGTATGCAAAAGAGCTAATTCAAGATTCTCGTTCCGTTTCTTTGCTGAAAGCGAGCTTGCCAATATGAGTGGAGAAAAGTCGCTAAACTCTTTTTTAAATACATCAATTTCAGCAATCGTTGGAACAATCAGAAGGGTTGCCTTCTTTTCTTCAAGTGCGGAAATAATACGACTTCGATAGGTAGATACGCGCTTGGCATGCACGCCCTCAACCCGATACTTTTTATATGCAGTGCCTGTGGAAAGGGTAGGGAGCTCTGTGGGTAACACATCAGCAACGAGCGCTGCAAGCACACTGCCGACGGGTGCGGCATGAAATTGCGCAATACGTTCTGCTGCTTTAAAGACGGGGAGTGGGAGTTTGCTCTTTGTTTCAAGAGCACTTTTTGATAGAGCAAATGAAGCGGTCTTTAATTCTGACTTTGCCTCAGCTACCGACCTACAGGCAATAACAATACCGGGTACTGTTTGCTTGCGAAGCGAAATTGAAACTATTGAACCGAGTGGTACGTTTGTTTTTGAGCGATATGAAAGAGAGCCAGGGGAGCGGAACGAGCAAGAGGTATAACGCTTAATACGTACATTCTAGAGTGTAATCAGGAAGGTTTTGCTTCTATCAATCACTGTGAGGGAATTCGGACTAAGGTTAATGACACGTGGCGCATCGCCTTGGTAGAGTGGCGCTAAGAATTGCGGTGTGTGCGGATCAAGCTCTACTACGGTCACTGTTGTGCCAGATGCGACGACAATTACATCGCTTCGGCCGTGGAAGTTTGTAATAGCGCGAAGACGGTCCTTGGGAGTGAAAACGACCGTAGGCTCACATACTCCACTGGTGCAGAGGAACGCAGGCGCTTCGCAGCCTTCCATAGGCGCAGCAATTATTCGTCCGAACGATTCATACACAGAAATACAATTATCTGGAAGGTTCATTGGCTTGTCGAATGTCGGGATGGGCGAGCCGATTTGTCGCAACTGCATTGACTTGTCTAGTGGCACTTCGCGCATGTCGGGTGTGACACGAACAAGTATGGGTTTTAAGACGGTACGCTCGTTCTTTTTCACTGATACCATTTCATTCCAAGGGTAGAAGCCCGGACTATCTATAATTACGGTGTGTTCCCCGTCTGGAAGGTGTGTATCAGCTGTGCCGCTAACACCCGTGTGACGACGCGTTTGATCTACATAGATAGTGCTTCCGAGAGGAAGATTTGAGACGGCAACAGAGCCGTTGCGGTATACGAGGGGATCAAGCCCTACGCGCCATCCAGAAAGATATACCCACACGACAAGTGCAGAAAAGGTAAAGACGAGTATCCAGGGCCAGAATCGTTTGCCGAAGTCGGCGAGTACCTCAATTGTTTGCATGAAGCTAGCGTATCAAAAAAGTCCCCGACCCGCTATGCCCCCATCGTTTCGATGTTCGCTCCGATACTAGTGAGACGCTCTACAAGGTCCTCATATCCTCGATTAATGCTGTATACATTGCGTAGGATAGATTTGCCCTCACTAGCCAGCATGCCAATAAGGAGAATGGTTGCCGGCCGAAGTGCAGGTGGGCACACGAGTTCCGCTCCGCGCAGGTGGCTTGGTCCGGTTATCTGAATTCGGTGTGGGTCCATGAGAACGGTGTCACCACCAAGGCGATCAAGCTCGGTGTAGTAGATGGCACGCTTCTCATATACCCAGTCATGGATGAGTGTAACTCCATCAGCCTTCGTAGCGATCACTGCAAAGAATGGGAGGTTATCAATATTGAGTCCTGGATACGGACGAGCATGAATCTTTTCAGGGAATGCAACAAGGTTTGAAGGGTGCATCGTCAAATCTGAAAGTTTCGTAATCCCATTTTCAGACACACCGACAGGAGTCAGGTCAAAGGAGAGTCCCATCTTTTCAAGAAGTGCCAACTCAACTTCGAGGAACTCGATAGGAATCCGCTTTATCGTTAATTCTGATTTCGTAACGGCCGCAGTTGCAATAAAGAACATTGCATCAGTTGGATCCTCTGCAATAGAGTACGAGACATCTTTGTGAATATCAGTTACGCCGGTCACTGTGAGTGTTGTGGTACCAATCCCTTCGATACTTACACCAAGGAGCTGTAAGTAGCCACACACTTCCTGTACTTGATAGTTGGCGGAGGCGTACTTGATAGTGCTGGTGCCAGGAATACCGGCTGCAGCAAAGAGAGAGTTAATAGTCGCAGTATCGCTTGATTCATAGAGGATAACTTCCGTTGGAAGCATCTCGGTGTGTGTAATGTGGAAGGAGTCTGCGAGAGCCTCGATAGAGACTCCAAAGCGCTCAAGTGCCCATAAGTGAGGACGTACACTTCGAAGCCCTAGGGTGCAGCCTCCTGACTGAGGAAGTTCAAATGATTTGAAGTGGTGGAGAAGGGGACCAATAAACATGAGAATGCTGCGCGTTCGCATAGCAGCTTTTTGATCGATCGTATCAAGGGTGATTGTGTCAGGTGGTGTGAGGGTAACGTCCTTTCCGTTCCACTCAACCCCAACGCCGATAGACTGCAGTACTTCGATAAGGCGGTTAACCTCCTCAATCTTAGGTACGTTAAGAAGGGTAGTAGTCCCCTTGTTTAAGAGTGATGCGGCAAGCAGTGCAACCGCACCGTTTTTAGAGCGGCTTGTTGTTACCGAGCCTGATAGTGGTGTTCCTCCTTCGACGACAAACCCAAGTTCTCCAGAATGTGACATGTGGGCATTGTATCCTAGGATTCTCGGAATGGAAAAAGCCCCGCCGAGTGTGGCAGGGCTCCTTGTTACTGAGTGAACGTAACCTTGATCGAGACCGAATCAATGTGCGCATCGCGCTCAAGATGGTTCTTGAAGATGCAGGCCCAGTCATTGAAATGATTACGTTGTCTGTGGGTAACCCGTTGCTCGGCTTGAAGCTCCACTTCAAAACTGCCACGGTCCTGCTTGATTGAGGGAAGGCATGTCGATATAACGTCCTCAATCGTATACGAGCCATCAATCCAGTTGCGCTTACCTCGTGGTCCATGCTTACGTCGGGTGACGTCTCGAAAGAAAAGTGCGCTTGTGCTGCGAATACCGCCCTACAGTCACGCCTCTAGTATCCATGCGACCTCCTGTGGGTGCGGAGTGTTCCGTACCCTTTAACACTAATGCACAGGATATTTTGAGCCTTATACATAAACGCGCTATGATGTGCGAGCTATGTCATTTTTCTCCCCGAAACTCGGAATCGACCTTGGAACCACAAACGTATTGGTGTTTGTGCCAGGGAAAGGGGTGGTGCTGAACGAGCCGTCAGTAGTGGCCGTATCAACAGAAACAAACAAGGTGCTTGCAATCGGAGTTGAGGCTAAACAAATGGTGGGACGCACACCAGATAGCATTACTGCCTATCGACCAATGAAGGACGGCGTTATTGCTGACTATCGCGTTACCGAAGCCATGCTCCGTTACTTTATGCGCAAAGCACTCGGCAAGTGGAATATTTGGAAGCCAACCGTTCTTATCTCCGTTCCGGCCGGCGTAACATCAACAGAAAAGCGTGCGGTGATTGAAGCTGCGGCAAAAGCAGGTGCCAAAGACGCGTTCGTTGTTAAGGAGCCAATCCTCGCAGCCATCGGAGCTGGTATTCCGATTCAGGAACCATTGGGACGCATGGTGGCTGATATCGGTGGAGGCACGATCGATGTTGCGGTGATCTCGCTGGGAGGCATTGTTGCCTCAACCAGTGTGAAGTGTGCTGGAAACCGACTTGATCGATCAGTGATCGACTACATCAAAAAACAATACAATCTTGCCATTGGTGATAAGACGTCTGAGGAAATAAAGATTCAGATTGGCTCTGCAGTCCCTGTTGACGAGGAGTTGACCATGTCAGTTAAGGGGCGCGATTTGGTATCCGGTCTTCCACGCACCATTGAGCTTAAGACAAACGAAGTGGTACAGGCTATGAACCGTGACCTGCGCGAGATGATGAATGCTATTCGAAAGGTATTGCAGGAGACTCCACCTGAACTAGCGTCCGATATTATCGATAACGGAATTATCCTCACAGGCGGAAGCTCGCAGCTCCGCAATCTTCCTGAACTCGTTTTTAGACGAACCGGTGTACAAGCCAAACTTGCAACTGACGCGTACTACTGTGTAGCGCGCGGAACAGGAGTCGCACTCAAACATTTAGGTACGTACAAAAAGAGTATTATCAGCAAACGATAGGAAAAGGGCTCCGCAGATGCGGAGCCCTTCGTCGTTAGCGACGTTTAGTCCACTCGAACCCGACTGTGTCACCGGGGCCTGGTTGGCCACGTCTGCGGTGAAGTGGGTCGGCGATTTCGATTTCACCGACCGCCCACCCGTTATCGAAACGAACCTGTAACTTTGCGTCATCCTCCTTCCATTCGTTGCGAACCTCATACTTCGCAGTTGAGGATTCAGCGGGAAAGGGCTTTTCAGGACGAGTCTTCTCGAAGAGCGGCGTTGGCGGTTGGATCTCGTATGGCACGAGCGTCTGCGCCATTGCCGGCGTGCTGACGAGAAGGAGAACGCCGAGCAGTACGAATACAAATGCTTTCATGGCCAGTTCCTCCGGTTGAGACGTCTACAAAGGACATCTCTAGCTGTAGGTAGTATAACCTGGAGCTCATAGGGTATTCTAGACACATGGCGCACCACGCATTTTTCTATGAAGGAGATCTAGAGCAGGGTATTGCTGCAACAGCGTTGTATGCAGAGGAAGAACTCAAGATTCCTGCACACGGCAATCCTGATGTGATAACCATTCGATATGGTCTGTTCTCTGTTGATGACGCTCGCAAACTAACAGAGCTTGCCTATCAAAATCCAGTGAACGGTAGTCACAAAGTGATTGCGCTTGCTGCAGGACGAATCTTCCACGAAGCACAAAATGCGCTCCTTAAACTATTTGAAGAGACACCCGAGGGAACAACCCTTATCCTCATAATCCCGTCAAAAGGAATCTTGCTAGAGACACTACAGTCTCGACTTCTTCCGCTCCCCGGTGACCACAACAGAACAATTTCTTCAGAAGAAATTGAAACATTTCTGAAAAGCACACCCGACGAACAGGCAAAGGTAATTGCAAAAATAGTAGACCGTTCTAAGTCTGAGCGGCCTGAGGCGGATAAGCAGGCCGCAAGACTTGAAGCGCTCACTCTCGCTGAAAACATTGAGCGCGCAGCGTATGCACAGCGTCTGGCAGGTAATAGGAGTAAAGAGCTTATGGTGTTCCTCGATGATTTGGCACACTTTATTCCGCTCCTCCACGACCGATCAGCGCCCATCAAGCTTATATACGAGCA
>JAHJIK010000011.1 GCA_018823385.1 Patescibacteria group bacterium
GACCCTTTCAGCAACCATTGCCTTCTTCATTGCGAAATACTTTGGTAGCTCAGTGTCCGCGGCGTTTGAAAAGAAATCTGACAAACCGAACCCCTTCCAGGCCTTCATTCAAAAGTACAAACATGAACTTGAAAAGAATGGTTTCCAGACCGTTCTCTTCTTACGTATGGTTCCTCTCTTCCCGTTTGACTTTGTTAACTATGCCTGCGGACTAACCAATATCAAATATCGAACCTACCTTGTTGCCACACTCATTGGTGTAATACCTGGCCTGACGGCATATATTTTCCTTGGCAGTTCACTCATGAACCCATACCTCCTTATCCCAACGGTAGCTGCATTTATTATCCTCTCCCTTCTCGCTCGGTACTTTAAGAAACGATTCGCTCTGTCTTAGTACAGTAGTTTGAATATCTTTTTTACGAGTGGTGTCAGCTTGTTTCGGTATGCCTGTGTCACTACCCTCTTGTTAATTCTTGAAGCGGTCGGGTACGGATATGTCTTATTGAACAGAGCACTAATATTCATTCCCTCTGATTGGGCCAAGATCAACTCCTGAATTAGTTCGCCAGCATTCTTTGCAACCATTGTGCCACCGAGAAGAATACCGTTAGGAGACACAAACAGCTTCGCCAAACCTGCTGTTGTTTCGTCTACAATAGCTCGATCATCGTGCTCAAATGAATCTTCAAGTACTCGGTATGCAGTACGTCGTCTTTTCAGCTCAGTTTCACTAAGACCAAAGGTGGCAATCTCAGGGGTGGTATACGTAACCCATGACAGTGAATCCGTTCGGAGTTTCTTCTTAAATGGGTTGAAGAAGTTACGGATGATAACGCCGGCATGGAGTTCAGCAGCATGCGTAAATTGGTGCTGCCCTGCAATATCACCACACACTAGTACATTCTTATTTGTTGTACGTAAATACTTGTCCACAACAATTTTTCCTCGCTCGTCCAGTTTAATATTGGCTGCATCGAGGTTCAGCTCCTTAGTTTCAAGTTCACGTCCGATAGCAACGAGAACAGCATCGAAGGAAACTCGTTCAGTTCCTGACGTCGTTTCAAGTACAGCAACTGTACCGTTTTCGATTGCTTGCAGGTTCGCATTGAAATAGAAGGTGCAGCCTTCCTGTTCCATCTTGGACTGAAGCACGCTAGCAACTTCCACATCCTCTCGCGAAAGTATTCTAGACTCCTTCACGACAAAAGTGACCGACGAACCTAATTGACTGAGCGCCTGGCCAAGCTCGATACCAATTGGTCCACCTCCAACAACAAGAAGGTTCTTTGGAAGTGTGTCGATTGAGAAAAGAGACTCGTTTGTATACACCGTTGCCTGCTCAATACCTGGAACCGACAGCTGTCTCGGCCTTGATCCTGTTGCAAGCACAATCTTTTCTGCAGAGTACGTATTACCGTTAACCACAACAGAGTTTCGAGATGCAAATGCAGCTGTGCCTATAACTACCGTCATTCCTGCCTTTTCAAAATACTGCCTGTTCTCATGCTGACGGATGGTCTCGATTTTAGATGAGATATACTCACGTACTGCTGACATATCAACAGCCCCCGTAACATTAAGACCAAACCGGCCTGCTTCTTTAGCCTCACTAACCAGTCGCGCTACGTGAATCAGCGCTTTCGATGGGACACAGCCGAAGTTAAGGCAGTCGCCACCAATCGTCTCCTCTGATTTATCTACCAACAGAACACGGAAGCCTGCAGTATTCATGAAGCTGGCTATGTTTAACCCGCCAGACCCTGCACCTAGTACGATGATGTCGAAGGCCTGCTCGCTACGCATATTAGTCTTTTGGCTTCCCCCACTGCCACTTAGGTTTTTCTCCCGTTGCATATGCAATACGAATAAAAGCGATCGTAAGGAGTGCTACTGGAAGCAGGAATGTAAACGCCACTTCATTTATTGAAGAGGATTCATCAATCGTTAGCGCACACCCGATTACAAGTGCGAGATATATACCAGTCACAGTCCACCCTTGCCATGTTGCAGGGTACCAGCCCCACCCATACCACTTTCGTCTAAACCATAGTTTTGTAGTTTTCATGCTTTGTGTAGTACACGTTGAGGGAATGGGATTTCAATACCTTCCGCATCAAACGCAATTTTAAGTCGCTTTCGCAATTCACCTGTGACAGCCCACTGTTCTTGAGGCTTTGTGTCACCTAATATCTTAATCATAACCGCTGAGTCAGCAAAATCCTCCACTCGAAGGAATAACGGTGGAGAGACAATACGGTCTTTCCATTCAAGGTCTTCAGCAAGTGCAAGCCCTACCTCGTTCACTACGCGTATCACTTTCTCCAAATCTACAGAGTACGATACGCCCACATCAAGATTAACGCGTGAGAAGTACTTGGAAAGATTGGATACCTTGGTAACCTCACCGTGCGGTACGTGATGTACCGTTCCGTCCATATCACGCAGGGTGGTCATGCGAAGCGTTATCTCCTCTACAGCTCCACAGGTGTCACCAAAGCACACAACATCTCCCGTTCGGTATTGGTTCTCGATAATTATGAACATACCGGAGATGAGGTCGCGTATTAAGTACTGACCACCAAAACCGATTGCAATACCAGCGACTCCAGCTGCTGCAAGAATAGGTCCAATAGCGATACCGAACTCAGACAGCACCATAAGTATGGCCATTATCGAAATGAGCACACGGGACGTACCACGAATTACCTGGATCAACGTATTCTCACGCTTCTCTTCAGCTTCCTTTGAGTGCCGTCCCCGTGAGATTATTTTGCGAATAACTCGTGCAATTACCGCATCAGATATGACCACCACAATGGTGGCGATAACAATAATCCCTACAACTTTTAAAAGATGTGCTTCTCCCCACGCATAACTGCTCGCGAGCAGTGTTGAAATAAAACTATTCATATATCTACCTTAACCGCTGTAGGTCACAGCGCAACCCTCTATTTGTACTGCGCGAATAGTGCTTGTAGTGCGCGTAGATTCCGCTCCCACTCAATACTCTCATGTGTTTTGAGCTCTACGGTAATCGCAGGTATTCCAATAGATGCCAGCCAACCTTCTGCGTCACCAGTGATTTCGTAGGCATCAAACGTATCTACCGCAGGATACCCAGCAGCAGATGCGTAGGTAGTCATAAGAGTTCTGGTAGCTGGAAGAATGCCGTTCTCACATTCAGAGGCATACACAGCGTTTGACTGACTGTGCCAGAACACGACAGCAATAGGGTTTGTATCTTCCACTACCGTTCGTATAGCAACAGCTTCAGGTTCAGAGAATGCGCCCGTTCCCGCACTCACCGTTTTCCCTCGCCACATACTTGTTGACTTCCACTTACACGCAAAGTTTCGATTAAGGTCGACACCGTTTGCATTGAAGCGTCCAATGGATTGATCGGTGTTTGGAACATCAATAGCTCCAAATCTTCCCTCTTTCTGTATGACCTTGTATATGCCGTCTGGGTTTGCCGAAGGGACGATGGTAATACGGAGTGAGTCTGGAATTGCGTCAGGATTCGCTTCTAAATAGTCCATAAAGCGATACGCGAGCAACACACTGTTCCACTCGTACCCTCCATGGATACCGCCAACAAATAGGAGGTTGGTGTCTCCGGTTCCGTAGTGGTAGGCGGTAATGTCGCGACCTTGCACTGACGTCCCGACGACTTCACTCAGTACCGCTTCCTCAGCAATTGGAACTATAGGCACCTCTTCTATGTTTTTCTGCGTAACCAGGAAGTACCCCGCTACACATGCAGTAAGTACTACCAGTACTCCCGCACCTACAAGAATTTCTTTCTTGTACTGCATTAGTTAGCGTACTCCTTAAGTAGCGCGTCGATACCAGCTTTGTTTTTGCTCCACTCAGTATCTGTGTGATTGGTGAGCAATACGCTGATACCAGGAATGCCCTCCTTTGCAAGCCAGTTCACCATGTCTCCGGTAATCTCGTAATAGTTGTAGGTCTGATGTGCGGAATATCCTGATGCTTTTGCATAGGTATTCATCATCGCAACAGTTTCAGGCAGTACATCCTTGTGACAATTAGATGCATATACCCCACCCGCAGCGCTGTACCACACAACCACTGCTGACGGCTTGTTCTGGGCTACGTAGTCACGAATAGCAGCACTTTCTGGCTCTGAGAACGCTGCAGATCCACCACTCACCGGTGTTGAGCGCCACATGCCATCCTTCTGCCAATCGCAGGCAAAGTTTCGGTTGAGGTCTACGTTGTTCGCGTTGTAGCGACCAGGAATAGTTTCAGCTTGGACGGTCGGGACGTCGGAAGCTACGAATCGCCCCTCCTTATTAACCACCTTAAATAGTCCGTCTGGATTAACTGCTGGAATGACAGTTACCCGTACATTTGCAGGAATGATTGTTGGGTTTTGCTCAAGATAGTCCATGAGCTGATATGCAACCAGAGTTGTATTCCACTCATACCCGCCGTGTAGGCCACCTACAAAGAGCAGATTGGTGTCTCCTGTTCCGTAGTGGTATGCGGTGATGTCTCGCCCCTGAACAGAACTACCGAGTACAGTCTTAGAGTCATCGGTCATTTGCTCCGCTTCTCCAGGCGTCATTGTCTCAGACGTGGTTACTTCTTCAGGCGTCATCGTATCCCCCTTCTTCATCACATATGGATAGAGAAAATATGCAGCTACTCCTAATACGATAAGCACAGCGAGGATAATGATGGTGTTCTTCATGAAATAACTGTACCACAATGAACATGAAGACTTTCTGCTGCTGCTTTGACATGACGCCCAAGCATGAAGATTACACATGCTACTATAAACATCATGAATAGTCGGCAGAGGGGTTTTACCCTTATCGAGCTTCTGGTAGTGATTGCCATAATTGGAATACTATCTGCTGTAGTACTGGCGTCACTAAACACTGCTCGAAATCGAGCAAAGGAAGCGGCTTTGAAGTCCGAGGCTCTAGAGTTTAGAAAGCTTCTAATGCTTGAATATACTGATACAGGCAGCTTTTCTAATCTTGCAAAAGGATGGATTGGAGGTGGAACTATTAATGGTCAAACAAGTTGCGAAGCGCGTGGGTACGCTGGCTCCTATGCAACTCAAGCAGTAGCTATATGTAACAATATCCGTTCATTACTAGGCACCGCCTATGATCAGGCGTTTATTGTAAACGGCTCCTCTAATTTTTCAATTATGGTGAGATACCCAAGCGGAGCAATGTATTGTGTTGGTTCAAGCGGCGCCACGTCAGACCAGGTTCCATACACAGGTGCCGGGAACCTTTACCCGGGATGCGTAAACAATCCGTAAGGGCTGCGACTATTGAAAACCAGCAACTCCAACTGGGTGCGCCAAGCAGTATTCCGAACCGTATTCAAATTTATAGCTAACAGAAATGGTTCCATTGCTTGCGGTAAGTGTGTCGCGCGTACAATTAGTACTTCCCCCTTCACCTTCGTTCTCGTCAAGGAGATACACATTCCCCCATGGATCAAGGCTGATATTCTCGATTCCTTGAAATACGCCAGAGACGGTGGAGATATTAGTGAGCGCAGTTCTAAGTGCCACTATTTGATTTGTTTGACAGCGTGTACACCCACTTCCAGTTATTGAATACAGATAGGGCGAGTTACTTGAAAAACGTGCAGCTTCTGCGGCTTTCGCAATCGTAAGAATTTCCTGTTTTGCCTTTGCAGCCGCAGCATTATTACGCGCTGTGTTGAGTGATGCCAACACAACTGCAGACAGTATCCCAATTATGGCAATCACTACCAGAAGCTCGATAAGGGTAAAACCTTTGGATGTCTGTTTCATTGCAATAATTCTACCATTATCATCACTGCGCTATACGTTTCGCCCAATCTCCACTTCAACCTCGTGCATACTTACCACCAACCAATACCCACTGACTTCATCTGAGCACGAGTGAGTGGTCCAAAGTATCCAACTGCAGGAGTAATGCCGTTAGCTGTCTGGTACCGAGACAGGGCTGTTCTAGTGAGAGTACCGAAATAGTCAGTTTCATTACCCCCTGAACCAACGCCGCTAGAAGTGAGCGCATACTTATTAGCATTAAGTAGCACCTGAAGCTGTCGCACGTCATCTCCCGTCATTAAATACTCTAGATCTCGCACCATTGTGATGTTTGTGCTCACTGGCACAGAAGTTGCCGCTACGGCTGATTCTGCAAATAGATGTGGCCATGCCGCCTTCAGTACAGCAGCCTCGGCAACCTTTCCAAGCGATATCAGATTTCGCACCTGACCCTGAATTGAGGTTCCTCTTTTAATTGAAGAACTGCCACCGGCGGTCACAGGCGGAGAACCGAAAATACCAAAGATAGAGAAATTTGGTGTTGTACACGTAATACTATTTCCTGCCATATCTAAACTGCAATCATCTAATTCAAACCATGCGTCGTCGTGGTAGTGATACATAGAAAGCGTGCTCTCATCGATTCCATCGATATCCGTGTCTGTATACTCGTAGGTAATAGTGACGGGAGCATCGAATGAATCAAGCTCAACTTCGTCATCAACGATAGCCGTTACATCAAACACAATGCTAGCGGCCGTTGAAAGAGAGCCTGGCATACCAACTGCATCCAATACTCCTGTTGCCTCTTGTGAGCGAATTTGAATAACAACCGTAGAGGAGGTGGCGGTAAAGTTTTCTGGTGTTGAAACAGTAAGTGTTCTACCTGACTGTGTCAGAGTACTGGTAGCCGTACCGCTTACCGTCACAGTAGTAGTCGTTGCTGCAGCGGGTGCACTGTTCCCTACACAGCCGAGTGTTGTAAAGAGAGCGCTCGTTGAAGTGGCGTAGTTAGCAAACGAATCGCCTGATACCGCCTTGTAGTTATAGGTAGTACAGCGTGTAAGACCTGTCAGTCCTTTGGAGTGACTAGTGACACGTGAACTAGTGTTGGTCTCACTAGTTGTAGAAGCATATGAAGAGCCAGTTGAGTACACCACTTTAGACGATCCAGCCTCCCCACTCGTCCAGGTAACGGTTGCTGTCGTTGTCGCAAGATCAGTTATGGTAACCGCACTTAGAACTGGCGCAGTGACATCTTCTGTCGTAAATGCCCATGTGCTTTCGTCACTAATTCCATCGAAAATATTTTCACTAGCATCTTTAAAGGCTGTCGAAGGGATAAGGATGTAGTACTCAGTCCCCTCATCGAGCGTTGCATCGGGGTTGAGGGTAATACTCGTCGTACCGCCCCCTGTTACCTTTTCACTTGAAACATCGATTGCCTCCACTACGCTGTCATCACTTACCTTGTATATTGTGACGTTTCCAGTTCCCGCAGATACTGCCTTACTAAAGCCAATAACAAGATTTGCATTTACGCCAATTGAGGATGCGCCATTGAGCGGAGAAAGAGATGTTACCGCAGGCACATCAGCGGTAACGACTGAGATGTTGGTTGCAACAACTGTTGGTAGATCACCCGGAGCTCCGTACTCAACCACGTATCCGAGCGTTGCACTACACGGTAAATCGTTCCACTTTCCACTGGCAACATATGTCTCTGCGCAATCTTCTTCACCCGACTGGTTTGGCTCACCAGTATTCCACTGCGCATAATTTCCACCAACCGTACTGCCGCCACCAGTTCCCTGCCAGAATGTGGTACCAGCTTCTGGCCCCGTCGCCCACTTCCAAGTGCCTTCGACTGCAGAATCAGTTCCTCCAATCCATCCGTCTCCTGTCAGTCGTCCTGACACGAACGTGTTTTCAGCAGAGGATGTAATGGTCGCAAGATATCCTGACGCT
Source organism: Patescibacteria group bacterium (assembly GCA_018823385.1). Taxonomy (GTDB): domain Bacteria; phylum Patescibacteriota; class Minisyncoccia; order Phycocordibacterales; family Phycocordibacteraceae; genus C7867-001. The sequence continues at coordinate 7,778 of JAHJIK010000011.1, forward strand.
CCGTACGATGTCCGCGCTTCTGCCGCAGTCTTTGCAGCATTCCAGGTATAGCTTCCTGAAACAAACTGGTAGAGGTGATTGTTGTCAGTAAAGAAAATCTCACCGCGATTTACCAGCGATACCTCAAGCGTGTCGGTACCTGTTGATGCCCGTGAGTAGGTCAATGTCGAAAGTGCAGCATTGATGTTAGCAACGGTACCGCTGAAGTAGATGGTTGAACCTGAACTGGCGCCATCAAAGGTA
>JAHJIK010000012.1 GCA_018823385.1 Patescibacteria group bacterium
ACTTTCTGCCAGAAGGTCTTAGGTGGCGGTGGTGGAAGCTCCTTGGGAGGAACCACAATCAATACCTCTTCACCTGGTTTTACTACGCCGAACGTCTCACGCAGGACCGCTTCCTGTCCTCGCTCTGTTTCCAGCGAGCGTAAATCATTCTCGATAGTATCGTGTCGCTCTTGCAGTACGGCAAGCTCATGCTGTGTCTCCTTTACAGCCCGACGAGCCATCTCCTCTTTCTTTGCAATCCCCCACACCGAAAGAAGAAGCCAAATAATAAGGAGAACGAGTCCGGCAACAATCAAATACTCTCGTATATTAAATCGAGTTCGCTTTCGCTTCATTTGGTAAGTATAGCAAGAACCTACCGATCACTGTCTTGAACCATTTTCATAAACACCTCCTGAGGGATATCCATCTTTGCATGTTCTCCTCGTCGCTTCTTTCCTTTCTTCTGCTTTTCAAGCAGCTTCATCTTTCGAGTGATGTCTCCTCCATAGAGGTATCCGGTTACGTCTTTTCGAAGGGCTGAGATTGAACGCGATGCAAGAATACGTCCGAGCGCATGTGCCTGAATCTTGGTCACAAACATCTGACGAGGAAGAATGTCATGAAGCTTCTCTACCATTCGCTCACCTTCCTCCTGCACTCGACGGCGAGATACGATACGCGCAAAGGCAGGTACCGCTTCATCAGCCACTACAATCTCGAGTTTCACTACATCTGCTGGACGCTCATCGAGAAACTCGTATGAAAGCGAAGCATACCCTGATGAAACATTCTTTACGCGATCAAAGAAACCACGCATTAGTTCACGAAGCGGCATTTCAGCGCTTAGTTCAATGCGTCCATCCCTATGTGTTTGTGTATCCATCACCGCACCCTCGTGATCATGAAACAGCTGAATCATTCCGGAGAGAGCGTCAGCAGGGGTGATGAGAATAACATTCACCCACGGCTCTTCTATGTATGAGATGTCTCCAAAGGCTGGGAATCGAGAAGGTGTATACACTGTCTCTTTCTTATCATTTTTATCCGTCACACTGTATGCAATGGTTGGGATGGTAACAATAAGTTCTAGATCAAACTCACGACGAAGTCGCTCTGTCACAATCTCCAAGTGAAGCATGCCGAGGAATCCACAACGGAACCCACGCCCCAACACTCCTGAAGACTCCTCCTCAAAGGAAAGTGAGGAGTCAGAGAGGCGCAAACGCTCAAGTGCCTGCCTGAGGTCTGCAAGTGAGTCCTGACTTTCAGGATATACCGAAGCCCACACCACAGGACGAGGGCGCTCAAATCCACCAAGAGCAGGCGTTCCTGACTTATCCTTCAAAATAGTATCTCCTACCGCAACCACACCGGCCTCCTTGATACCAGTTACGATGTAGCCGATTTCTCCTGCTGAAAGTGAGTCAGTAATCTTCTCGTCTGGCATGAAGATACCGGTCTCAAGAGCCGTGAATCGATTGCCGGCAGCAGCAAAGCTCAACACATCTCCCTTTTTAATACTGCCATCGAACACACGAACGAACACCGTGATACCTCGGTGAGTTGAGTATGAAAAGTCGAAGATACTTGCGCGAGCATCTGTCTCACTTGGACGCGGCTCAGGAATACGTTCGACAATTGCTTCAAGCAAATCCTCAACACCTTCGCCAGTGCGTCCCGAAACCGCAAGCACCGTACTCTCGTCAACACCAAGAAGTGTTGCAAGCTCTTCTTTGATTTCGTCGGGACGTGCGGCTGGCGCATCAATCTTTGAAATGACGGGGATGATAACGCAGCCAGCCTTTTGCGCCATACCAAGTGTGGTAAGTGTCTGAGCCTGCACACCTTGTGTTGAGTCAACCAACAGAATAACGCCTTCAACAGCGGTAAGGGCACGTGATACTTCGTACGCAAAGTCGATGTGTCCTGGTGTATCAATCAGGTTCAGAATGTATGGAGTACCACTCTTCGCAGTGTATGCCATACGTGCTGGCTGCATCTTAATGGTGATGCCGCGCTCACGCTCAAGATCCATCTTGTCGAGCACCTGATCACGCATCTTACGTGCCTCAATGGTCCCTGTACGCTCAAGAAGCCTATCTGCAAGTGTAGACTTTCCGTGGTCGATATGAGCAATGATGCTGAAGTTTCGAATGCTGTTCATTATGGTTGTTGGTCAGTGTCAGAGCCGTGCGGTGGTACAAAGCGTGAAAGTCCAGATATTTTCTGAAGGGAGGCGCAGAGATCTCTAAACTCCCTATTCTCAAGCAGTACCAATAGTGCAGCTGACACAGCTAGACCTACCATACCAGCGAGTGCGCCCTCCGTGAAGACCACGAGGAGCGTGGTGAGGGGTGCTAGCGTGCCAACGTATGAAAGTACGCCATATGCCGCAGCACCACCAAGAATTCCAGCAGAGAGACCTTCTGCGAGCGGGCGGCCCAGCTGCTTAATAGCGCCAGGTGCAACCTCTGAAAGAGTGAGGGCTGCAAAGACACCCATTGCCAACTGCCCTATCGCCGCTCCAAGAGCAATAAACAGGATATCGATACCAGGCACCTCCTCCACTCGGAACAGAGCTTCGATAAAGTATCTGAACTCCAGATTCGTACCACCGAGATGCAGCGCAAAGAATGCTGCGGTCACTGACACAATCGCCCCCATCACTTGAATGAACAGTGGATTCCATGACTTACCAGCTGCATAGAACGCACGTGAGACGAGCAGTACAAAGCCTTGTGCGACCAGTGAGGTGATGAGCAGTGCCAGTACCGCTGCAGTCATACGTGTATCGTCCCAGTTGAATGCACCAGCACCATAGAGGATACGTACCACGTATGCACGCAACACAATTGTAAGTACGAGAATTACTGACGACCAGAAGATAAGATGTCGTGCAGCAGTAATTAGAGTTTTTGTAAATGCAGCACGGTCACCGTCCCCTATTTGCTTTGACATGACCGGGAACGCTGCCGTTGCATATGACGCAGCTACCAATGATAGCGGGACTGCCTGCAGGTTGCTTGCAAGCGTAAAGACAGCAACTCCTCCCTCTCCTGAATGCGCTGCAAGTGACGTGAGAACAAGTGTGGTTGCCGCTCCCATGGAAAGAGCCATTGAGCGCGGTACTGAGTTTTGCATGATGGGCCAGAGCATGCTGAATGACGGTACTCGAAGTGTAGGAACCATACCTGCATGCATCAGCACTGGAATATGAATGAGTACATGAAGGACTGCTCCAATAAGTACGCCAACGCCCACACCTGGAAGACCACAGAGCGGGTATAGGAATACTGTCCCACCTATAATTCCCAAGTTATACAGCACTGGTGAAAGTGCATACAAGAAGAAGCGGCGACTAATCTGCGTCACACTCGTAACTATGCC
>JAHJIK010000013.1 GCA_018823385.1 Patescibacteria group bacterium
TGCCCAAACCAAGATTCGTACAGAAGACATAGAAGCGGTACTTCATGCTGAACTTGGGACGCATGCACGTCACTACCCTGTCTACTCCTCTAAAACAGTGAATGGAAAGCCGCTCTTTCTCCATGCACTTGAAGGAGCCATTGATACCATTCAAATTCCGACACATCCAGAAACAATATATAAGATTTCTTTACAGTCGGTAGAGAATATTCCAGGAGCGGCACTTAAAGAGCGCGTCAATAAAACGCTAGCCAACGCACCTACGAGCGCTGAACCCTCAAAAGCTCTTGGTGCAGACTTTCGTATAGGAGTGGTGCGTAAAGGGTGGGAGATCGCCCTTACTGACGACATGTATACCGTACTTCGTATATCTGTTGTGTGTGGTACTGGAACCTATATGCGAACGTTGGTGGATAGGATTGGAAAGAGTCTTGGAAGTCGAGGATTGGCACTCTCTATTCATCGCACGAAGATTGGAAAATATTTCCGAATATCGGATACGCTCGGATTTTTTTGGAAGAGATATAGATAAAGAAAAACGCCCTAAGGCGTTTTAAAATGCGCGGATTGAGCTGGCCTGTCGGTGCCACCTTCGCCCCTAGATTGTTGTAACGCACATCCGTTATGCGTCTTTATGTACACGGGATTACTCTCAATCGGTATCCACATATAAACACACATGCTTGTATTAGCAATAGTGTTTGGTACACTACCTGTGGGGTGGGACTGAGGTAACGTTGCGACAATGCATTGGAGCAGTTCATAGGCAGCGTTATGATGCACTGGACTGTTTCGCGCAGATTACCGCCGATTCAGTAATTGTGCACTCTGCGCAATGGTCCTTGGCCACCCCACCATTACACCGCGCCTCGGTTTTGGCGCGGTCATTTTTTATACTCGCACCCACCCCCATTTCATGGCACACTAGTACTATATGGGCCCTTTCCTCCGATACCTCCCTTGGATTCTCGCCGCACTTCTTACCCTCGGCATTGGTTCTATTGGATACGTATATCTTGAGACAGCAAAAGATAAGACAGAACTTGCTGTGGCCACTGTCTCACTACAAACAGATGTCGACATGCTCCAGGAGCAACTGGATGCTTCTAAAGAGGAAGCAGCGGCTCTTTCTAAGGCTCTTGAGCATGAACGTGATCGTAATGACGATTTAAATGATCAGGTGGATGATATTTCAAGTACGGTAGGTACCTTGCAGAAACTGGCTGAGACAGATCCAGAACTCTTGCAGAAGTACTCAAAGATTTATTTTCTTAATGAAAACTATGTGCCGCCTAAGCTGGCAGAGATCGACTCTGAGTACGTTCTTCCTGCCGGAACGGAAGAACAAGTACACGCTGAAGTGTGGCCGTATCTACGCCGCTTACTGCGCGCCGCAGATAAGGATGGTCTCGATCTTAATGTGATTTCAGGCTTCCGCTCATTCGAGCAGCAAGCTTCGCTAAAGGCCGGATACAAAGTGGTATACGGTACAGGTGCTAATGCATTCTCTGCAGATCAAGGATATTCAGAGCATCAGTTAGGTACGACCGTTGATTTCACCACTGAGAAGATAGGTTCTACGTTTACTGGTTTTGAACAGTCAGAAGAGTTTGCGTGGCTTCAGAAGAATGCCTATCGATACGGATTTATCCTTTCATATCCTGCAAACAATTCGTACTACCAGTACGAGCCATGGCACTGGCGATTTGTGGGTACCGAGTTGGCTGATATGCTACATGACAAGGGAATCTATTTCTATTCCCTCGATCAGAGAACAATTGATACGTACTTAATTAATCTTTTTGACTAGTATGACACCAGAAGGATCACATTTCGCTTTCTCACCAATTCCAGAGGCTGAACCTGATACAGAACCTAAGCGGGTTGACGAACTTCGGAGTGAAGACGTTATTTATCTGGGAGGTAGAAAGTTGAAGATTTCAGCTATCGACAATAGGGTTGATTACACCATTAGTATTGAAGAGAATGGAAAGCCAGTTGCTGCACTTCATTACGACAGAGACGAGGGCTCTGAGACATTGGACATCATTAGATAAAACAAAACCCCGCCGTGTGCGGGGGTTTGTTTTAGTTCTGTAGTTTAGATACTGCACTTCCCTTTCTCTCCCACGAACTTGAATACATTCTTGCAGAGACTTATGAAGGTCTTCTCTTTCATGTACACATGGTCCTCACCCTTGAAGGTGATGAATGTTGGCTTGAGCTTCTCCTTCTTCAATGCATCAGCAAGCAATTTGGACTGTGCATAGGGAACAGTCATATCCTTGTCTCCATGGGCAATGTATATCTTGTCCTTTTTACTTAGGTCATCAATGTTCGCAAGAATAGATGCCTTCTCATAGAGCGCATCGTTGGTACCGTTCTTAATGCCCCCAAAGTGGACATTGAAGATTGAGGTGCGCAGGTTTGCGGTGAGAACATCCCAGTCTGTCACGCCGTTGATAGAGAAGGCTCCTTCAAACTCGTTGGGGTGATCAACAATCATTTTGAGTGAGAGATATCCTCCGTAGCTGTTACCCATCAAATATATCTCGTTGTATCCATGCTCTTTTGCAAATGCCTTAACCGCAGCA
>JAHJIK010000014.1 GCA_018823385.1 Patescibacteria group bacterium
CCTTGCCGCACGTGAGGGACGAAAGGAAATCGCACAGTTCGACCTCATCCGTTCTATCGAGAAAGTGATGCTTGGTCCTGAGCGCAAGTCTCACTTGATGAACAAGAAGGAGAAACGACTAACCGCATTCCACGAAGCTGGTCACGCACTTGTATCTTCCGTACTTGAATACGCAGACCCAGTGCACAAGATTTCAATTATTAGCCGTGGACGTGCAGGAGGATACACGCTCAAACTTCCTTTTGAAGATCGGAAGATGCAGTCACGAAAGGAGTTCCTTGATGATATTGCAACTACGATGGGCGGATACGTTGCTGAAGAGATGATCTTCGGAGATGTTACAACCGGTCCTTCAAATGACCTTGCTGTTATCACTGCACTTGCACGCGACATGGTATCGCGATGGGGCATGTCAGACGCAGTTGGTCCGGTTGCCTTTACGGCAGACCGTGGAGGATACGGAAGCGAAGCGTTCTCACAGGATGTTTCTGCAAAGATTGATGCAGAAGTGAAGCGTATTATCGAAGAACAAAAGAAGCGTGCAGAAGAGGTGATCACTGAACACCGCGGCGCACTTGATGCAATTGCCGAGCGATTGGTTGAGGTGGAGACACTTGAGCGCGAAGAGTTTGAAAAGCTTCTCATTGCAAACGGCATAACGCCAAAGGCAAAAGAAGAGGAAGAGAAGGCCGCATAAGAAATGGAAAAGCCCACCGAGAGTGGGCTTTTTCATAGAAAGCGGCACTCGTTCTGAGCGCCGCAAAGTAGAGACCTTTGTCACTTATTCTTCTGTGACATAAGGAGTGCATCAACACATCCAATGGACAGATAGAGAACTGCGATTCCAATAAGCAGATGGCTGAACAGTTCACGAGTGAACGGTTGGTGGACTCCACCCATTGCAAGTTCAGTTGGTGCGGGCGGATGTAGCATAAGCCAGGAGGCTGTGGCTGCCGCCGCAACGCAAACCAAAAAGAACCAACGCATCCATCGTGCCGTGTTGGTGTGGTAGAACCACGTCAACAGACCCCATCCAAGGATGTGAAGTAGGTAGGTTGATGTTTGCCGAAACATAGCATCACTCCTTCTTCTCCCTCGATATATAAGGGTATCAAATATCAACAAGGATGTGAGAGATATGCACCTGTACTCTTATTTGCTCGTGAGCGACCTATATGGTTCCATGAGTAGGCGTCCATAGCTCAGTTGGTTAGAGCACGGAGCTTATACCTCCGCGGTCACAGGTTCGAGTCCTGGTGGACGCACCCTATTGTGCAAACAAATCAGTAAGGAGGTTTGAGTTGTAGAACTCAGCGGCAAGACCACCAAAACTTCTCGTTCCATCAGAGAGCGTAATAGCGGCACCGCCCACTTGTGGGTTTTCCTTTGGTACAGAGTATCGATACCCAATGTTATAAAGCGTTGAAAGAATTTCAGGACGATTGTTAATTGGATATCCTGCATTCTCCCATTGCACCTGTATCTGTTTTAGAAATAGGCCGGCATATAAATAGCTCCAGTAGTGATCGTGCTGGTCTGTCATTCGTGTAAATCGTTCTCCCTTTACATCGTCTGTTTTGAAATCAAGCAGGTGTTCATATTCAGGCCCTAGATAGTATGGGGAAGTGGTGTCTTTCAAATTGTTCTCTACCTGAATGGCCGTATCCTCCTTCATTCCCATAACTCCCCACGAGAACTGTGACTGAGGTCCAAGAATCTTCAGTGGGTAGAAGAACTTCTTGTATGCTTCCCGTTCGGTAAAAAAGAGTCGTAGCTGTTCTGCTACGAGGTTGGCGACAATCAACCGGGCAGGCACTCCCGAATCTGCCGCTGCTCGCTGTATTACCGACACATCCCTCCGGATGGCATCTTCCATCACCAGCCACTCTTCAGAGCCTTCCCAAGGGCCTGTATATGAAGGCTCGATAGCTTCGGGGGCAATACCTTCGAAGAAGGCTTCGCGCTGGGTGTCGATGATGCCTGATTCGTTGGTAAACCCAAAGCGTACGGCAAAGTATCCAGCCACAAGGAAAAAGCCGATTCCGGCGAATACAAAGACAATCCCGAGAGCTACTTTCTTAAACATGATATCCACACAATATCCTCTTTGAGTGGGGGTGTAAATAAAAAGGAAGAGAACGGTTGGGGGACCGTTCTCATATACGCACCTTATCGAACTTCATATGCCGACATTTCATCTTCAAGGTCAGCTCGCGTAGGATACCTGCCTTGCCATAACCACATGTCGGCCTCTTTTGTTATACGCCACCTGGCACGCCATTGCTTTGTAGGTTTAAGAACTATCCCAATTACGCTGGATCTGACCATTCCGGCAGATTCTGCCGCCATTGAGAATGGTGGCGTCGCCGTCGAGCGCTTTTCCTTTATTCATGCGTTTGACCGCTTGACGCAAGTTATCGTGCTTCACTCGAATATGTTTTGGAAGCAGGAAGTATTGTATGAGCCAATACAGCAGAACACACAAGAAAATTAGGACGGCGGCAAGAAACGACAGTGCTCCGAGCCTTACGATCGCAGTCAGTAACTCTGTAGACATGTCGAAATCTCCAATTCGCGCCTGAACATCTCAGGCACTCTGACGACACCATACCACCCAGCTACTCCATGTGCATTCTCTCCAGAGACCTCTTTACCGCAGCCTGTAGAAGAGGGAACTTCTTGAGTTCAGCATCTTTCTTGATGAGTTTTGCGGCTTCGGTTCGAGCTGCTTCAACCATCTTTAGGTTTCGAATAGCTTCCATAGCTATGTCTGAAATACCCCACTGTCGGTTACCTGCAAGCTCTCCTGCGCCACGCAGTGCTAAGTCATATTCAGCCAACTCAAACCCGTTCTTGGCGGTTGTGAGGGCCTTGAGGCGGTCTTTAGTCGCAGGTCCGTACTTCTCCGGCAACACAAAACAATATGCTTGATGATTGGAGCGAATAACACGTCCACGAAGCTGGTGGAGTTGCGAAAGACCAAAGCGTTCAGCGCCTTCAATGAGAATGACCGTTGCATTCGGAACATTCACTCCAACTTCAACAACAGACGTTGCAACGAGGATGTTGGTCTCACCACTTTCAAAGCGGTCCATTGCATCCTCCTTTTCCTTCGGAGACATCTTGCTGTGCAGTATGTCTATCTCATATTCTGGGAATACTTCTTTGCGAAGACGTTCAGCTTCTGACTTCACTGATTTAGCAATCAGTGCCAGTTCCTTTGTTGGATCAGGCTCATTAATACGTGGACAGATTACGTATGCTTGGCGACCTTCCGAGAGTTCTTGCCGCACGCGGTCATACGCTTTATCACGCTTCTCGGGCCCAAGTACTTCTGTAAGGATAGGTTTACGCCCGGTCGGCATTTGATCAAGAAGCGAAAGGTCAAGGTCACCATAAATAGTGAGTGCCAGTGTGCGAGGTATAGGGGTGGCAGTCATTGAGAGTAGGTGTGGAGAAAGGCCACTCTTCTTAGCAAGGTTAGCTCGATGCACTTTTCCGAAGCGGTGCTGCTCATCGATAATGGAGTATGCGAGCGTTGAGAACTCAACTGACTTTTGTATCAGAGCATGCGTGCCGATAACAATCGGAATCTCTCCATTGGCGACCCACTTCGTAAACTGAGCGCGAGATATTTTTGTAGACTCCTCCCGTCTAATTTTAGAAGGAAACTTCCGACACTCATTACCCGTAATAAGACCAATAGGAATTGGGTGATCTTTAAAGTATGAAACGAAGGTAGAGAAGTGCTGTTTCGCAAGGATTTCAGTAGGGCACATATAGGCAACCTGGAGTGTTCCTGCCTTTCGTCCGGGCGGACGTGAGGTTGCAACAAGATATGCTGTCGCAGCTGCAACTGCTGTTTTTCCGCTACCCACATCTCCCTCGAGGAGCCTTCGCATTGGATGCGGTTTTTCAAAGTCGTCCACAATTTGCCCAATGGATTTAATCTGCGCATCTGTTGGTGGGAAGGGGAATGAATCCATAAACGCCTGCAGAGACTCGCGGTCAACCGTTACAGGTAACGCTTTTTCAAGTGAAGTGTCAGCGCGTTGTTTCTGGAGTGCGAGCTGCAGAGTGAACACTTCTTCAAAGGCAAATCGCTTCTTTGCTGCATCTGCATCTGCTCGTTTGCGTGGTGCGTGCACCCATACAAGAGCGGTTGCGAGTGTTGGAAGACTGTATCGCTCGAGTATGTCTTGCGGGATTGGGTCCGGCACACTCTCATGACCTTTTGCCTCAAATACTTTTCGAACCGCATGACTAAACCAGAGTGAGGACACCCCGCGACTCTCGGGGTATACCGGATACATGGTGCTGACATCAAGGCCGGTGGCTTCTGAGAATAGAGTGTCGTGAACGTCATCGAGCTTTACCGGCGACTTATCAATCTCAGGGTTCGCAAGGTATGGCTTTTCGGCGGTGCCGGTAATCTTTCCGGTTGCTTTCACGACCATGCCGTCATGTACCATCTTTGCCATGTATGGCTGGGAGAACCACATCATTTTGATGCGGCCCGATGAATCCTCAAGCCACGCTTCGGCCATTGGCTTGCGGCTCTTCCATGCCTTCCGCGTTTCAGGACTTCGTACCGTTCCATACAGGGTCACGTCTGTTCCAGGTGTGGCGCCTGCAATGGTGCCGGTTGGTCCTGCTGATTCATATCGAGCTGGGAAGTGATAGAGAAGGTCTCGAATGGTGGCAATGCCTATCCGATTGAGTGCGGCTTTCTGATCCACCTTGAGACGGGTGAAGTGTTTTGAGAGTAGGTCGTCGGCGTGCATGTACTCCTAGTATACCGCCTGAATTTCCCCATGGTTTTTAGGGTGAAAGTATGGTTCCATATACCTATGACATACCGCATTTCAACACTCGTTCTCGCCCTCGTTATCCTTGGTTCGTTCGTGCCTTCTTTTGCACAAGCCGCAGAAACAAAAATGATTTACGTCCCAATCACGCCAGGAGTGCCGGCGCCAACATGTGAGGTGCGCGCAACACGACAGCATCCTGTATCTGGTCAGGAGACCACGTTGGTGTGGAGTAGCAAAAATGCCTATGCAATGTATGGCATCACTAAGGGGGGTGAGTGGGCACCAGATGGACGACAAAAGGTACGCATCGCTTTTGCCGGTAAAAGAGAATTCACAATGATGTTCGTTGGAAAAGGTGGTATTACCACGTGCACCGCATCTGTTCACGTACATCCAAAGAAAGATTAGTTGAATAAAAACACCCGCGAGCACCCCTCGCGGGTGTTTTTGTATAGGGAGCGATATACTGGATATATGAAGAATGACAAAGCAATCCTCGCAGCATTTAAAAAAGTGGGTCCACGTATAGAAACGAAGGGTCGTGCAAAACTAAAAACAAAAGAAGATATCGCCTTGTACTACACGCCAGGCGTTGGTGTCGTATCCTCACACCTCGCAAAGCACCCAGAAGAGGCTCGAACATATTCTGTTAAGAAGAATAGTGTGGCTGTTGTGTCTGACGGGTCAGCGGTACTTGGTCTTGGAAATATTGGTCCATACGGAGCACTTCCTGTAATGGAAGGAAAGGCTCTCATCTTCAAAGAGCGAGCAGATATTGACGCATGGCCCATCGTGCTTGATACACAAGACCCTGATGAGATAGTTAGAACGGTTCTTGCAATTGCTCCCGGGTTTGGCGGTATTAATCTCGAAGACATAAAAGCACCAGAGTGTTTCGATATTGAACAACGCCTTATCAAGGCGCTTGATATTCCGGTAATGCACGATGACCAGCACGGAACTGCAATTGTTGTCCTTGCTGGACTTATGAATGCAGCAACCGTAGTCGGGAAGAGTATTAAAAAGATGCGGGTTGTTGTGCTGGGCGCTGGGGCTGCTGGTGTTGCTGTCACAAAACTTCTTCTTGCATACGGCCTAACGGATATTGTTGTTCTTGATCGTAAGGGGACGCTGCACACAAAGCGAGCTGATCTCAATGCGTCTAAGAAGGAGTTGGCGAAGATATCGAACCCTCGCAACGTACAGGGAGGTATCGAAGAGGCACTTGCGGGCGCCGATGTGGTGGTTGGTGTGTCAGGTCCAAACCTCATTACTAAAGCGAACATTGAAAGCATGGCACCAAACGCTATTGTCTTTGCGCTCTCTAACCCCGTGCCTGAGATTCTTCCTGATGTAGCGCATGCGGGTGGGGCTGCGGTTGTTGCAACAGGGCGGTCTGATTTCCCTAATCAGGTAAACAACGCGCTGGTGTTCCCAGGCATCTTCAGAGGAGCACTCGACAAGAAACTAAAGGAGATTACGGTTGAAACAAAACTTCGAGCTGCAAAGGCGCTTGCTTCACTCATTGAAAAGCCAACTGCCTCAAAGATTCTCCCTGACATGTTAGACAAGCGTGTTGTGGCAACGGTAGCTAAGGCGGTACGATAACCGTATGAAGAAGGAGAAGCATTCTAATGTATACGAGTTTTTCATCACCTTGCCCGATCGGCTGTACCCTTTTGCTGCTGAGATAGAGGGGAAGAGGGTGCGAGGAATGCTTGCGTATAAAAAACAGCTTGATCATATTCTCAACGAATACGGCGCAGGAAAGTTAGGATACAAGTTGATGGCGTATCGACAGACGTGCCACTTCCTCGGTTCAATCTTATTTATATTGGCAGCAGCAATTCTTTCCCACGTATTATTTGGCGGAAACAGCGGTCTGTACTTAATGCTTGCCGCAGCAATTGTGGCGATTACATTTCAAGAGTTCTACCTTCACCCACGTCGGTATAATCAAACCTTTCGAAAAGGCCTGCTTGATTGGATTGTGTGGACGACCCCTATTGCCCTCGTGCTCTGGGTATCCCTTACCTAGTCGCGCTGAATAGCTTCCCGGACTCGATCAAAGACTGTTGCAAACCATGCGCGGTCTTTGTCGTTTCCAATAACTGTTGCGACATCTCTAAAGGGAATCCATCGCGCTTCTTCAATTTCCATCGTTGGAGCAAGTTCTGCATGTAGTGGCGCAGCAAAGAGAAACATATGAATGTCTTTCATTTGCGTCCGGTTGGGGTTCCCGGGGTAGGGCATAGGGAGACGTTCATATATTCCTAGATCGTCGATGAGTTCAAGTTCATGAATGCCGGTCTCTTCAGCAACCTCGCGACGCGCTGCTGCTTCGTCACTCTCACCCGCATCTACTCTGCCTTTAGGGAAGAGCCACACGTTCTCATCATTCTGATGACGCACCATTGCAACGGTCCCACCGTCACCTAATACAATCCCTCCTGCACACTGTTCGTTTCCACTCATCCTACTTTGATACTGTTATCGTTCCGCCAAAAGAAGACTGTACGTGGTTGTGGTATGCCCATACACCTTCGGTATTAAATGTGTACTGCCAATACGCGCCTGCCGGTACTGCTTCGCACTGGTCGAACGTTCCGTTAGTGGCTTTTCCATCTGCACAGTGTTCGCGTGTTGAGGTTCCGTCGTACTTGGTATGTGTTGGATGGTCATCAACACCGACCCACATTTTTCCAGATGAAGTGTTTACGAACCGAACGGTCTCGCCAACCGCAAGATTTACATTAGAAGGAGAGAAGCCTTCGTCGCTATATACCACAGTTGCGGCAAATGAATCACCTGAGTCAGCTTCCGTTTCTGATTCGGTAGCGGGACTTATGGGTGCTGCGGCGCGGTTGGTAAACACAAAGTAGCCTGCGAGAGCAACGAGAACGACAGCGATGAGAATAAGGATGGATTTCATAGATTTGGAGGTGTTAGTTGATAGTGGGTATATGATAGCAAATTACCGCGAACCTTCAGATCTGTAGTTTGGCGAGCAGGGTCTTTGCTCTTATGGCAAAGTCTGGATAGATGTAAATGAGACACATCCTCAACTCAGAAATAGAACTGCTGCTTCTGTTCAGTATATGTAGATACTTTGAACAATCGTCGGAACAGCAATAAACAATATATTAAAAAGGAGAGCGAGTATAAGTAGCCAAGTTGTCTCTGAGGTAAAATCAAAGAACCCCGGCCTTAACTTTTTGCTTATAAAGTATACGGTTCCAAGTAGTACTCCTCCAATTAAGAGCAGAACAGTTCCCAAGAATATTGAGAAGATAAATAAGAAACCTGCCCCTCCATCTGTTGCAAACAATAAACCACCAAGCAGTCCGGCGACTGGGAAAAACATAGCACTGAAAACCAGTAATTTCCCGGTGCGATATATGCCGAATAGAATCAGAGTAGCTACAAGAATGGCCGCGTAGTAGGTAAATTCTGAGTTTAGAAATGGAGCGAACTGTGTTTGGTCTAATGTGAATCGGAACCGATGAGAGTAATAAACTCCGAGCAGAATCGACTCAGTCAAAATAAGAAGAATACCTCGGACGGTAAATCCAATAAGAGATAACTGTTGCATTATTTAATAATAGCAAATGAATGCCAAAATTTGGCGGAGACGGAGGGATTCGAACCCTCGA
>JAHJIK010000015.1 GCA_018823385.1 Patescibacteria group bacterium
TAAGAAGAAAACAGGACTAAAGATTCTTGTTCGTTTAACTGACGAAGGCTCAATCAAAAAAGCGTTGATGCAATATCAGAAATCTCTTAAGGAAGAGTTTGGTGATTTGATTGCGACAGAAGCGACCAAGATACGCGGTGCAAAAGAAGGGGAAGTGCTCACGATAGAGGAGGTAAAGAAGATGGCAGAGGAGCTACCTGTGGTGCGTATTGTTGATGCACTTCTTCGTCATGCGGTCATTCAGGGCGCTTCAGATATACACATTGAGCCCATGGAAGATGCGCTTCTCATTCGATACCGCATCGATGGTATGTTGCGTGACGCGATGACACTCCCTGCACTTGCAACAAGAGCAATTACTGCACGTATCAAAGTACTCTCTAATTTAAAACTAGATGAGAGTAATCGACCACAGGATGGACGATTCAAAATGGAAACAGATACGGAACGTGTCTCATTCCGTGTATCACTGCTACCAACATACTTTGGTGAGAAGACCGTGATGCGCGTACTTCGAGAAACAGGTGAAGGTTTTACGCTCGACGTACTTGGGTTCCATGGAGAGGGGATGGAACGAATTCATGCGGCAACAAAAGAACGAAGCGGACTGATTCTCATAGCTGGTCCAACAGGCTCAGGAAAAACAACAACGCTCTATACCATCCTCGATATTTTAAATACACCTGATGTAAATATTTCAACGATTGAAGATCCAATCGAATATCAAATGCGCCGCGTGAGTCAGTCACAGGTAGATGCAGGAATTGGATTTACGTTTGCAAACGGACTTCGTTCAGTTCTGCGACAAGACCCTGACATCATCGCGGTTGGGGAGATTCGTGATGCAGAGACCGCAGCACTCGCCATACACGCTGCACTCACCGGTCACTTGGTACTTGCAACGATTGCGTCAGCGAGCGCCGCAACTGCTATCACACGACTCACCGGCATGGGTGTTGATCCGTTCCTCCTGTCCTCCTCCCTCCGTCTTGTTATCGGACAGCGTCTGGTACGAAAGCTCTCAGGTATTAAAGAGCAGTACATGTTGGAGAAAGAACAGCGTGATGAGATTACCGATCCAAAAGTATTTACAGCCGCCCTCAAAACACTTGTTGAAGAGCGTTTGGTAAAGAGTACGGTGAAGATGGATAACATACCGTTTTGCAGACCGCAGTCTTCACAGGAGTCTGATGATGGATACGACGGACGTATTGGTGTACATGAAGTGATGCCAATTAGCGCTTCACTTAAAGCACGTATTCTTGAAGGGGCGACCGCTAAAGAGATAGAGACACAGGCACGGAAAGAGGGCGTAAACACTATCGTTGAGGATGCGGTGTATAAAGCGGCTCGTGGAATCACCTCACTGGAAGAAGCAATTGGAGCCGTATAAGGAGTATTCACCTGCTATCATACGTACATGATAATCATTGGAAACTGGAAAGCGTACGTTGAGTCAGAAAAGAAAGCTAAACAGCTCGTAGCGTCAGCAAAGCGTGCTGCAGCCTCATATACCGGTGTTGATGTAGTGCTTGCACCACCGGTACCATATATAGGTCTATTCACTACCGGGAACAAATCGAGAGTAGTATTTGCCTCTCAAGACCTCTCAGAAACAACCGGCCACGCAGAAACAGGGGAGATATCAGCAGCTCTCCTTGCTGATTTGGGGGTTCAGTACTCAATACTGGGTCATTCAGAGCGGCGTGCTCGAGGTGAATCAGATGCATTGGTATCAGAAAAGGTACGGAGAGCACTTGCACAAGGCATCACTCCAATCGTTTGTATTGGTGAGCGAGAGCGGGACCCTGAAGCGGGCTATCTATATTTTGTACGTGAACAGATTCGCTCTGTTATGGAGCCACTCTCACCAAAGGAGCGTGCGCAGATAGTATTGGCATATGAGCCAATCTGGGCAATTGGAAAGACTGCACTTGAGGCGGTATCACCAACTGATCTTACTGAGATGGTTATGTACATCCGCAAAGCACTCGGTGACTTCATGCCACGCAAGGCTACTAACAGTATGCGCATTGTGTATGGCGGATCAGTTGATGCAACCAACGCAAAAGTACTTGCAACGGGGACAGGCATTCAAGGATTCCTCATCGGACACGCTAGTGCTGAAGTGAAAGAGTTCTCTGCAATTATTCGAGCAGTGTCGTAGCTGGCATTTCGCCGCACTCCCTATATGAAAAAGATGAACAGTATTCGAGACATACCTTCTTTTGAAAACGTACGCATCATGGTGCGTGCCTCGTTGAATGTTGAAGTTGAAAATGGAGTGGTGTTGAATACCTTTCGTCTTCGCAAAGCACTTCCAACCATTCAGTTTCTTCAGAGCAAAGGTGCACGTGTGATTTTAATCGGACACATTAGTGACACAGGAACGGAGACACTCGAACCGGTGTTCAAGGAACTTTCAAAAACAATTAAACACATTGCATGGTGTCCGGTTCACAAAGGAGGTGAAGCAAAAAAGATGATTGAAGAAATGGAAGCGAGCAGTGTTCTTGTTCTCGAGAATCTTCGTCGCGACAAAGGAGAAGTTTCGAACGATGAAGATTTTGCTGCAGCAGTTGCAGGGCTCGCAGATATTTTTGTACAAGATTCATTCGACGTGTGTCACCGTCCACACGCATCAGTGGTCGGCATTCCAAAACTCCTTCCCTCGTATGCAGGGTTCTTGGTGGAAGATGAGATCAAAGAACTGTCTCGTGCACTCAAACCAAAACGTCCAGCACTCGCCATCATTGGTGGAGCAAAATTTACGACAAAGGAACCAGTGCTCAAAAAACTTTTGAGTGTGTATGACAAAGTATTTGTCGGTGGTGCACTCGCCAATGATTTTATACAAGCACTCGGACATGGAGTGGGGACCTCTCTCACTTCGCACCCTGATCCAGAAGCTGTGCACGCACTTTTGCAAAACAAAAAACTCTCTCTTCCAACTGATGCAGTGGTCGCTCCTATTCAGGCACAGGCAACCGAGGGACATGTTTCAAGTCTGACAGAGATTCCTGCCGACCAAGCAATTCTCGATGGCGGACCGGCGACCTCTCGTCACCTTCGTCGACTCGTGTCTGGCGCAAAGACCATTCTGTGGAATGGACCACTCGGAAACTATGAGCACGGATTCGTGACAGGGAGCGAGGACTTGGCTGAAGCAATTGCCGAGAGTAAGGCGGTCTCAATTTTGGGAGGAGGTGACACAGTGGCTTTGGTTGAAAAAGCGAACCTCGGAAGTCAGTACACATTCATATCGACCGGAGGAGGAGCGATGCTTGATTTCATCGCAAACGGAACACTCCCAGGAATCGATGCCCTACGACGCTAGTTCGGTTCGAATTTTCTCCGCCACAACCGACATTTCATCTTCCTCATATTTTTTGTTCACAAATAATTTATGTCCGTCGTTTTCGAACCGTGGGATGAGGTGAACGTGGAGGTGGAACACTACCTGGCCTGATGACTCCTCGGCGTTTGAAATGACGTTAATTCCGGTTGCGCCCACCGCCTTCATGACGCCGGGTGCAATGGTCCTGACCGTTTCCATAACGGACATCCAGGTGTCCTTATCGGCATCAAGGACATTACGGACATTCTTCTTTGGAATGACTAATACATGCCCTGGATTGCTGGGTGCTATGTCGAGAAACGCGAGAGTCTCATCATCTTCGTACACTATTTCAGCTGGAACCTCACGGCGAACGATTTTATCAAAAATGGTTTCATGCATGCGATAAGCATATCGTACTGACACTTTGATACAATGCTCACACATGTTCCACACTCACGATCCTATAGACACAAAGACCCGCGACGCACTTAAAGAGTTTGATGACCTAACGGCAGCCCTATTAGCCCGACGAGGGTTTCACACAGCAGAAGAGGCACATGCGTTTCTCAATCCTTCCTACGAGGAACAGATTAACGACCCGTTATTAATCAAAAACATGCCGAAAGCAGCAGAACGGGTGGCCTCCGCAATCGATTCAAAAGAGAGAATTGGAGTTTGGAGTGACTACGACTGTGATGGTATCCCTGGTGGTGTCTTGTTCCATGATTTTTTGAAAAAGGCTGGTGCTAATTTCACGAACTACATTCCGCATCGTCACAACGAAGGATTCGGTTTAAACATTGGCGGTATCGACACATTGAAAGCGGATGGCGTTTCACTCATCATTACCATCGACTGCGGAATCGCCGACGTGGAACAAGTTGCATACGCACAATCGATTGGTATCGATGTGATTGTGACAGATCACCATCTTCCGGGTGAACTTCCTCCTGCGTTTGCCGTTGTTGACCCAAAACAAGAGGGTGAAACATGTGCGTTCCAAGAATACTGCGGAGCTGGTCTTGCGTGGAAACTTGCATGCGCAATTCTTGCTGTTGGTTTCAAGGACAGAGATACCATTCCTGTTGGGTGGGAGAAATGGCTTTTAGATATGGCGGGACTCGCAACGATTGCGGACATGGTCCCCCTCATTGGAGAGAATCGAGTTATAGCTCGATATGGATTGTTGGTGATGCGTAAGTCACCGAGGTTGGGACTGCAGAAACTTTGCAGTGTCGCTCGGGTAAATCAGCGAACCATAACGGAAGACGATGTTGGGTTTATGATTGCTCCTCGAATCAATGCTGCCTCTCGTATGGGTACCCCGATGGATGCCTTCAAGCTCCTCACTACTACTGATGAAACAGAAGCCGACCTCCTTTCAAAGGAGCTCGAGAAAATTAACAGAAGTCGCAAGGCGTCGGGTGCTGCGGTTACGCGCAAGGCGCATGAAAAACTTGAGACCCTAAAACTCGAGGGGGATTTGCCGGAGGTAATTGTATTGGGTGATCCTGATTGGCGACCAGGACTCTTGGGACTGGTTGCAAACTCTCTTGCGGAAGAATATCAGCGTCCTGTTTTCTTGTGGGGACGTGAGGGAACAGGAACGCCGAAGGGGTCGTGCCGCGCCGGACGAAAAGAAGTCTCTGTAGTTGAACTTATGAACGCCGCGTCCGATGCTTTTATCGAAGGTGGGGGACACGCTGCCTCGGGAGGATTTAGTCTGGCCGACGATCAAGTGTTTGATCTGGAAGAGAAACTCAACAAGGCATTCGCGTCACTTCCCAAAAAAGATATGCAGCTTGCCGAGCAATTTGCGGATGCCGAATTTGTAGCAGGAGATTCTGCGTCGAGACTTCTTGTTGCCGTTGAGAAGTTGGCACCATTCGGTATGGCAAATCCAAAGCCAGCGTTCTTGGTTCGGAATGTATCGCTCCAAGAAGTGTCATGGTTTGGAAAAAGTGGCGAGCACCTTCGTATCAAATTCTCTCCTGAGGGAAACACGTTCCGCAGTGATGTGCAGGAAGCAATCTCATTCTTTGCACGAAGAGAATTGGGAGACGCAACCCTCAAGCTCGAAGAGGGAAATGTGGCGACACTCTTGGTGCACATTGAACGTGATCAGTTTATGCGTCGACCATCCGTTCGTATGCGAGTGGTTGGTATTGGGTAGCGGCTGGTATACTCGAGCAATGAATTTTATTTTGTACGCAGATGGAGGCTCAAGAGGAAATCCAGGGAGGGCTGGAGCAGGTGCAGTCGTATTCAATGAGTCAGGAAAGCGAGTGATTGAAGTGGCAGACTTTCTTGGTATCGAAACAAACAATGTGGCTGAATACGAAGCGGTGATTCGTGGACTCAAGAAACTGGTAGCAGAGTACCCTGAGGGATACTTTGCTTCAGCACATCTCACTATTCGTTTGGACAGCAAGTTGATTATTGAACAGTTGAAGGGTGCATACCGCGTGAAGCACCCAAACCTCATCCCTCGCTTTATGGAGCTGAAGAATATCATTGCGAGGAACTTCCCGAATATCACCTATGAACATGTACGGCGTGAGTTCAATAAAGATGCGGATGCGTTGGCTAATGAGGCAATGGATAGAGGGGTGTAGTTCTAGTCCGAGACGGTCAGCTGAGATGAGCTATTCCGATGGAGGAGTGTAATTTAGGAAAGCAGAAAAGAACGATATAATCAGATTATGAAAGAAACCAGATACAAACTAGTCGTACATTCTCCACATACACACGCGCAAATAATTAGGGATGCTCTGGGTGAAGTTGGGGCCGGCAAAGTCGGAAATTACGACCACTGTTCCTTTTCGTATTCAGGTGTGGGTCGCTTCCGAGGTAATGAAGAGTCGAAGCCTGCAATAGGGACAGCTGGGCAAATAGAAGAGGTTGAGGAAGA
>JAHJIK010000016.1 GCA_018823385.1 Patescibacteria group bacterium
CAATTGGTATTGAAGGCGAAGTCAGTGACGAAGCCGAGACACGCAACCTGTATAGTCGTGACACGAGCGTCTTTACACGTACTCCTTCTCTTGTCGTGTATCCAAAAGATACTAACGACGTTTCAAAACTCGTACAGGATGTCGCCAGTGCTAAGCGGCACGGAGCAGATGTGTCGGTCACTGCACGTTCTGCGGGTACCTGTATGTCAGGCGGATCACTCACGAATTCTGTGGTTGCCGTGTTCACCAAGCACATGAATCACATTCTTGAAGTTGGTGATGGATACGCCGTCACTGAACCTGGTGTCTACTATCGTGACTTTGAAAAAGCTACCCTTGAAAAGGGGTACTTACTTCCCTCGTACCCTGCCTCGCGGTCAATCGCTGCAATGGGCGGCATTCTGAATAACGATTCAGGTGGCGAACGAACCCTTGAATATGGAAAGACTCGTAAGTATGTGGAGGAAGTTGAAGTGGTGCTCGCTGATGGAACCATCACTACATTCAGGTCCCTCACCCCAACAGAACTTAAAAAGAAGAAAGAACTGAAAACCCTCGAGGGACAGATATATCGAAAGATGTCTGAACTCTTGGAAAAGAATGCCGATGCAATTGCACGAGCAAAGCCTGCAGTTTCCAAGAACTCAGCTGGGTATGCGCTCTGGGAGGTGCTCGACCCAAAGACCGGACGAATGAACTTGGCCAAACTCATCACTGGTGCGCAAGGCACACTCGCGTTTGTTACCAAGATGAAACTCTCGCTCGTGAAGCCACAGCCATATCGCTCCATGCTCATCATCTTCCTTTCTGATCTTGATGTACTTCCCGAGATTGTGACCCGCGTTCTGAAATCAAACCCAGAATCGTTTGAGTCATACGACGACCATACACTTCAACTTGCCGTACGGTTCCTTCCTCAGATGTTGTTGCAGATGGGATACAAAGAGGCAGTTCGCCTTGGCTTCTCCTTCCTTCCTGAAGTGGGCATGGTACTTCGAAGCGGTGTTCCCAAACTAGTTCTGATGGCTGAGTTCTCAGAAGACACCCATGAGGAAGCACTGGCAAAAGCAAAGGAAGCTCAAGAAGCACTTCGAGACCTCAAGCTCCAAACACGCATTGCAAAGAATGAACAAGCTGCTGAAAAGTATTGGATTGTCCGCCGAGAAAGTTTTAGTCTTCTCCGCAAAAACCTATCAGGCCTTTACGCTTCCCCATTCATCGATGACTTTGTGGTGCCACCTGCCACATATCCATCATTCCTTCCGGAGCTCAATACCCTGCTTGGCAAATATAATTTGATATACACCATTGCTGGACACATTGGAAACGGTAACTTCCACATCATTCCATTGATGGATCTCTCAAAGCCAGAGGCTCGTCGGGTGATTCTAGAGCTCTCTCCGCTCGTCTACGCACTCGTTATCAAATACGGAGGCACCACTACCGGTGAACACAACGATGGCATCATCCGTACGCCATACCTTACTCAACTATTTGGCCACAACATTGTGTCGTTATTTGAAGAGACAAAGCGAATATTTGACCCTCAAAACATCTTCAACCCTGGAAAGAAAGTTGGTGGCACGTTCAAGGATATTGAGCGCGACATGATTCACGGATAGTTCCTATCCCCACTCCCCGTTTCAGTTCTTGTGAATTTTACGTATATATAGCATAGTGGTAGTAACTCGCAGGTTTTTGAGCACGGTAGAGCGTTCTAATCGTTTTCCAGTTCAGTAGCTGCGAGAACTTATACGTATTCGAACGCCCACATGGCTACATGCAAGCTTTATGTTGGAGGTATTCCATACCGCACAACAGAAGATGAGATGCGCACTGCTTTTGAAGAAGCTGGTACCGTCACATCCGTTAGTATTATCAGTGATCGTATGACCGGCCGCTCACGCGGATTCGGCTTCGTTGAAATGGCCTCTGAGGCTGAAGGCCAGGCGGCTATTGACCGCTGGGACGGAAAAGATTTCGACGGTCGCATGCTATCAGTTTCGATGGCACGTCCACAGGGCGAGCGCCCACCTCGTGATGACAATCGTGGTGGAGGCGATCGTGGTGGATTCGGCGGCGGAAACGATCGCGGAGGATACGGCGGCGGCTACTAAACTGCTCTCGACGCACAAAGACACTCTTTCGGGAGTGTCTTTTGCTTTATCGGTATACGCATGACATGATATCGACTGCGTTCACAAGGATTGTGTTTGGCTTATACGCCTCATTTATGCGGCACCAGCTGGGACTGATGTTCCTTGGGGCATGCGTGCTTACCGGCCTTCCGCCTTTCTCTTCAGGAGATGATGATGAAAATACGACAAGTACTACTCGTTGTGATTCTAATGGTCATGGCGGGAAGTTCCCTGTTCGGACTGTTTCGGCTGCGACTGGACCATGCTTCCACGCAGCAGTCGACCACTTCGAGGCCTTAGGGTTTCGATAGAAAGAAAGACGGACCTCCATCGCGGGGTCCGTTTACTTATACTCCTTGATTCTATCCGCTCGATGTGCGATACCGTATGTTGGCTTGTACAGGAGATATATAGTGACTAAGAAAATATGCATAGCGCTGTTTGTGATGCTCGTTGCATGCAGCCAACAACCTGCAACCGAACAATTCAGCGCCTGCCGTCTTCACGTTCCGCAAGAAATCTATTCGAATTCTCCGCGATGGAATGCTCGAAAGCTTCTTGCCATATACGTATACGGCACGAAGGAGGCGTTCGGTGGCGTTGTTGCCTCGGAACCGCCTGGCTGCGACATTTATCTTTCAGCTGCAACCAAAGAGCTTTTGAAGATCGATGATGTCGAAGACCGAATGACGATCATTCGCGAATATGCGAAGAGGGCGAAAAATGAGGGTGAGCTTGACGTTCACCAGAACATCAACAAGATGGGCAACATCGAGGATGTTCTCTTCTAACCAATCGGGACCCGGAAGAACTACGGGGTCCGTTTTGCTATTTCCCTTGCACCTGTTTCTTCTTTCCTTCTGCGTGCCACCCGACGAGGTTGGTGAGAATCTGGAAGAATGATGCGACTGAGGCGAGTGCGAGAATAAGGATAAGGGGCCATGCATATGGTGTTGCAAAGTATGCAAACACGACAAGATAGCTAAACCACAACCCGATGCACCATGGACAATTCACCAGCTGTGCAAGCGTGCCGAGGAAGGTGTTTGGTTCTGACTGCCCTAACCAATCACGCAGGAATTGTGTGATGTGGTCATACGCGAAAAGTCGTATGAGTCTAAAGATTGCTAGAGACAAGAGGAAGAATTCCCATGGAGCAATCCACGTGATTAACTCAGCCTCGATAAGCCACTGCAGCCCCATGCCCATTAGTGCTAAGAAAAATACTGAAAAGAAAAGACTCCAAAATGTTCGCATGCCTTTAGTGTATGAGGTATATAGATAGAATGCTAGTCAACGATATGGATATCCCCCGAGAGGACATCGAGTCCCTTATTCGGGATAAATATGAAGGCGACCGTTTCGTCGATCTGACAAGCGATATAGAGCGGCTCCGGCGTGGCGAGCCGCTTGCGTATGTAATTGGATGGATTCCCTTCTTAGATCTTCACATTGACCTAACCTCAAAGCCCCTCATTCCGCGCACCGAGACTGAGTGGTGGACCGAGCAGCTTATACAGCACCTTCAGGAAACAAACGGCGACACACCATTCTCACTCCTTGATCTCTGCGCCGGCTCAGGTGCTATTGGTCTTGCAGTGCTTTCAACATTTCCACATGCCACCGTTACCTTTTCGGAACTCGTACCTGCACATGGAGAACAGATCATACAGAACGCTGCGATAAACGGAATTGATGCTTCGCGTGTTGATGTTCGCGTTGGGAACGTGTTTGAACCTATCGGAACAGATACTTTCGATATCATTGCGACGAACCCGCCATACATTCCTTCAGATCGCACACTTGAAGACACTCTCTCCTTTGAACCGAGCGAAGCGCTCTATTCTGGCAGCAGCGGTATGGATGTTATCACTCGCATTTGTACTGAGGCGCAAGATCACATCAATCTTAATGGCGAACTATGGATGGAGTGTGATGTGAGTAACATTGAGATGGCACAGGCACTCATTCCAGGAAGCACTATACGCACAGACCAGTATGGGAGACCGCGCGTGCTCGTGGGATACTTCTAGTATGAGTAGTTCGAGCATATCAGTCATTAGTCTGGCTTCCTTGTTCTCATCCCCTGAAGTGCTGGCGATACTTTTCACCCTCATTTTTATTGTATGGGTTATCTACTCTATTATCGCGGGATACCATTGGGTACGATATGGATACGACTCTTGGATGTCGACGCCTGCTATTGCCGTGCATCTATTTATCTCAGGCGTGCTGATGATATATGCCGTGTCAGGATTTAAATAACTATGGAATTTCACCTTGAATTTGGAGAACACATTACTGCATCAGTACGAAAGCACTGGT
Organism: Patescibacteria group bacterium; assembly: GCA_018823385.1. Taxonomy (GTDB): domain Bacteria; phylum Patescibacteriota; class Minisyncoccia; order Phycocordibacterales; family Phycocordibacteraceae; genus C7867-001. The sequence goes on from JAHJIK010000016.1 coordinate 4,464, forward strand.
TTGTATTTGTGCTTGAACTTATTCCCTTTGCTCTACTGGCGATTCTCCCTTCTGCATTCCCGTATGTCCTTGATGCGTTCCGCAACCTAACGGCAGTGTACTCAGAAGGCTCAGCTGTTGCTGCGCTTACGCAATTCAATATGGACAGTCCATGGCTTCGCTTCCTTCATGGTATGTGGCTTCTCCTTATATGGTGCGGCGCCTTCAACACATTCACTCGCTACTATTTGAATATGTGGATTATCACCTCAACGCGCATTGTGTATATCCACCAGTATGGATTCTTTAGTCGCGAGGTATCAAGCTTCCTTTTGAACCACGTACAGGACGTAACGACTGAAGTGTATGGACTCTTTGCCACCGTACTTGGATACGGACGGTTGAATGTGGAAACGGCAGGTGATAGCTCAAAGACATTCCATATGGATGGAATTCCTGACCCGACTCGATACCGCGATTTGATTATGAAAGAGATTGCGAACCTACATAAGGTGCCGGGAAAGTTTCATCTGTAACCAGTCATTTGATACACTAGCTATATGAGTGAGCCGCTATCAACCGAACCATATAAAGGAGTTCGTGATTTCTACCCCGCTGACTGGGCACGGCTGTCTGGTGTGTTTACTTCCATTCGAACAACCCTTAGCACGTGGGGATATCAGGAGTACCAAGCCTCCCCGATGGAACGTGCTGAAATATATGAATCAAAGACTAGCGAGGAAATCGTTAACGAACAGACATATACATTCACCGATAGAGGTGACAGGCGGGTGACGCTTCGTCCTGAGATGACCCCAACACTAGCACGTATGGTGTCGGCCAAGCGACGCGAGCTTGCCTTTCCTCTTCGTTGGTTCTCTATTGGCAACCGCTTCCGCTATGAACGCCCACAAAAGGGTCGATTACGTGAGTTCTATCAAACTGACGTAGATCTCATTGGTCTTCCTGAAGGCGAGGCTGATGCGGAGATTATTTCTATCGCACATGCAGTATTCAACTCACTTGGGGCAAGTGACGCCGACTTCACTATTCAGCTTAATTCACGAACACTCCTTAACGTTGCAATGAATGCCCTTTCGTTTACGGACGAGGAGCAGTCAGGATATCTCGCACTGATCGACCGCAAGAAGAAGATGAGTGCAGAAGAGTTTGCACAGAAGCGTGCACCATTTGAACGTGATGGTATTGATCCCCTCGCCCTGATTGAGGCGCGCACCAATCTTGATGTCGATGGTGAGTACCAGAAAGTACTGCTACTCATCCAAAAGCTTTCGGCTCGTGGTATTACCAATGTCGTATTTGATCCTTCAACCGTCCGCGGATTCCTTTACTACACCGGTATTGTGTTTGAGGTGTTTGATACCAACACAGAAAACCCGAGAGCACTTGGAGGTGGTGGTCGGTATGACGGTCTCGTCTCCTTGTTTGGAGGTGACCCTATTCCTGCCGTTGGTTTTGCGATTGGAGATGTTACCCTTCTTGATTTCCTTGCGACCCACAACCTACTTCCCGAGAACACTTCAGCACCCCAGATATATATTGGTACACCAAGCAAAGAGGATATAAGTGCCGCAGTATTGTTTGCCGCAACGCTACGCTCCTCTGGTATTCGTGTCTTTTCAAACCTAACCGAAAAGAGTTTAGGGGATCAAATTAAGGACGCAGTGAAGCGTGATATCCCGTACTTCATTGCCTATGGATCAGAAGAAGCTGCTGGAAAGAAAGTGAAGATAAAGGAGTTGGCAACGAGTTCTGAGAAATCGCTAGAGAAAAAGAAAGTCGCAGACTACGTGAAGAAGTATGCGTGAGATTACCTTTGACATTGAAACTGCTAACACACTGCCCGCACTTTCACGAAGTGATTTAAGTCAGCTTGAGCTCTCAATTGTGGGTATACATGACTCAGAGACCGGTGAGTATTCGTCATATACCAAAGAAGAACTTCCTCTCCTCTGGCCTATCATGGAGCGCGCTGATGTATTGATTGGATTTAACTCTGACTATTTCGATATCCCCATCCTCAATCGATACTATCCAGGCGATCTGTCTAAGATACGTTCTCTTGATTTGCTCGTTGAGGTACAGAAAGTACTTGGTCGGCGTATTCGCCTTCAATCACTTGCAGAAGCAACCCTTAATAAAGGAAAAGGTGGTGACGGACTGAAGGCTGTTGAGTGGTGGCAGAAGGGTGAAGTGGAAAAAGTACGAGAATATTGTATTGAAGATGTTCGTATCACGCGACAGATATATGAGTATGCTATCGAGAACAATGCTCTGAAATACAAGGATTTGAAACAGACACGAGAGATGAAGATTGATGCGTCATCGTGGCGACTATCTGGTGAGGGCACTTCACTTACTCATACGTTACCGCTATAGCCGCGCGTGGTCGTGATATCGTATACGCATGAACATACAGAACTGGTTTCTGCCCGGTGCCATTCTTGGAGCAGGTCTTATCCTCGCTATTTCAATATTCGTGGTACGAACAACAACTGACATCGCCATCCCTAAAGGTGATCCTGAAGTGGTACGCCCCGTGTCTCCTGATGACCATGTGTTTGGAAGTCCTGAAGCGCCCATCAAGGTAATTACGTATTCTGATATCGATTGTAAGGCGTGCAAGAAGTTCCAGCAGACTATGGCGCAAGTTATGACCGAGTACGGGCCCTCAGGAAACGTTGCCTGGGTATTCCGCCATCTCCCCCTTATCGACATTCATGCATATGCAAAATCGCATGCAGAAGCAGCTGAGTGTGTAGCGTCCATTGGTGGCGAAGACGCATTCTGGCGCTTTATCGATCTCCTCCAGGCAATAGCTCCGAACGACAATGAGTTTATCCCTGACGGGTATCCAGTTGTTCTGGAACAGCTTGGTATTTCAGAAACGGAGTTTAGGAGCTGCATGATTGATCACACGTTTGCAAAGCGTGTAGAAGCTGACTTTGGAAACGCGCTTGATACAGGTGCTAACAGCGCTCCCTATGTCGTACTTGTTATTAAAGGTGAAAAACCCATCACTATCGAAGGCGCTCCAACATACGACATCATGAAGCGTCTCCTCGACGACAAAATCGCCGGACTTAAGTAAAGAGCTGCAGGAGGTCGTCGTAGTCTGACAGTGCCCCTTCACGCCACTCTCCCCGTATCAGTTCCCCACACACTGCATCAAGTGTGGTGAGTAGTTCTGCGCGTGTCTCCTCGTTGAGTGCAACTGCATGGTCTGTTATCTCAGTCGTACTTACCTGCACAATACGGGCAGTCTTTGGATCATGACCATTTTCTTTGAGGAGCAGGTCGTAGAACGCGAGCTGGCGTGGGTAGTTCTCATCCGTTGCTTTAATCGTGCTTGTTGTTTTAAAGTCCACGATACATTCCCCACTTGGTTCGTTAAAGACAGCATCAATCTTTCCTTGCAAGAGAACTTTCACTCCTTCGATAGTTCGATGTGTGGAGTATGCTTTTTCAATTGCTGCAGTGTCGGGCGGTGTTGGATTTGCTTCGATATATGCCGCAAGACACTCACGAGCATGCGTTCGAATATTTTCATATGCTGCGTTTCGAGGAAGCAGTGATCGCTTGAGGTTCTTTTCAAGGTCTGCTCTTGCCGCATCCTCATCCTTTTCTTTTAGGTATGTGGCAATACCAGCATGTACCGCAATACCAATAACAAGCGCAGGGGTTTCAGGTTCTTTTAGTCGGAGTACGCGCTTGGCAAAGAAGGACGCTGGAGACTCAAGGTACTCATTCAATGCTGAGGGTGACAATCCGTCGTGCTCGAGGAATCGAAGCGTGAGCTCTCGCACAAGTTCTGGTGCCTTCACGGTGGTATGCATTTCGGGTAGCGGGTTTGAGCTAGATTCAATGCACTCAATCCCTTCTGGCATCAACGTTGATGGAGGAGTCTCTTTTCCATCTACTGTCTCTTTTGCATACGACAGTACCAACTCATTCTTTGCACGAGTCATCGCTACAAAGAACAGCCTGATTACATCGTCCAGTGATTTGCTGGAATCAACTGGAGAGGGAATCACAGGAGAGCGCCCTCCCTTTTCCCACTCACGTGCAGTGAGGCCAACGACAAATACCTTTTCGAACTCCATACCCTTTGCTTTATGTGCCGTTATTACCGTCACGAACCCGGGACGCTGGGTAACAGACGACTTCACGCTTTCAAGTCCGTGCTCCTGTGCTTTCGTGAGTTGTTCTATGACGTCTGTAAAGGAACGATCAGGGTCACGGGCCACAATCTCTTCGAGGTGCGCGTACAGGCGGCGCAGAAGCGCAAGGTCATCAACATGATCGGCCGAGGAGAGCATAAAGGCGCGTGCACCTGATTTGGATAAAAGAAGTGAGAAGAGTTCGAGCGGTGCTTTTGCGAGCACTGCTTCCTGCAGTTCTCGAACGCTTGCCACTATGTCTTCATGGGTTTCTGCAAGTGTATTCAGCAGTTCAGAGTCACGGGTACGAGCCAACAACTCAGCACGCTCCCTAAGAGGAATATTCCACCACGGAGCAAGAAGTGATTCTCGAAGCGATGCGGTATCGAGCGGATTTGCGATAGCGCGCATGAAAGCTAAGAGAGCGCGAAGTACGGGGCGTGAAGAAAGATGCACATCTCCAGCGCGAAGTACCGGGATACCTCTGGCAGCTAGTACCTCAGCAAAGACATCTGCCGTTGCGTTCTTGTTTGCGATTATGGCGATCTCTTCAGGCGCTGTTCCTTTCTTAATTGCCTCCTCCACAAGGCCTGCAACTTGATCACGCTCAGCGAGTGGATCAGGTGCTGCGAGCAGCTTCATATCTGCGACCCCTTCTCGGTGCGCCTTCAGTGGTTGGTATGTTCCCTGGCGGTCTGCAAGGCCCTGTGAGAGGTCCAAAATGGCCTGTAGGGAGCGGAAACTGTCCGTCAGCTCTATTGTTACCGTCCGAGGGTATTGCTTGGTAAATTCGGCAAAATGGGTGCTATCAGCCCCTTGGAACCGGTATATTGCTTGGCGCTCATCACCCACTACAAAGAGGTTTGGATGCTCGTCATATGCAAGGGTATCGAGAAGCGCATGCTGGAGTCCATTAGCATCCTGGTGCTCATCAGCAAGGATGTATTGATACTGCTCTTGGAGCTCAGCTCGGAGTGCATCGTCCTCTTGTATCCCCTTTACCGCAATACGAAGTACGTCTGAAAAGTCGTATACGTCTCGCTCATCTTTCAATGCCTCATACGCTTCAATGAGCCGTGCGGCTTCGTGGATCTTTTCGAGCCGTTCTATCTTCTTAACGCCATCCGGTTTCAGTTCGCCTTTCTTCTCGCCTTTTACATATCGAAGGCTATCATCCTGCAGTATTCGGTTCTCTTCTTCTTTGGCCCACGCGCGGTACTTATCAAGCGTGATGCACTCACGCAGGAGATCATCGCGAAGGCGTGCAAGATCACGGAGATAGAAATATGGGGACTTGGGAGTGCGGAGGTGTACGAGTGGTTCGGTCTCTAATACTTCGCGCCATATCAATGTTGATTCAACATCCCCTGCAAGACGCTTTCCTGCTTGAGCGGGAAATGATTGCTGGTATGTGGAGAGTACGTGCTCGCAGAATCCATGGAAGGTTCCTATCCATACTTCACGCGCTACCGCGTCCCCTATCAATTCTCCGAGGCGAGTTCGCACAGTGCGTGCAGCGGACTCAGTGAAAGTGAGAACGAGAATGTTGCCAGGAGTTGCCTGAGTCTTCTCGATGATGTTTGCGATGCGAAGCGTGAGGATATGCGTCTTACC
>JAHJIK010000017.1 GCA_018823385.1 Patescibacteria group bacterium
TTGTTTTTAGTGCTGGTTGTTTCTGTTCCAGTCCAGGCGCAGATTGTAAACACGGACGCGCTATATCTCACCGTTACTCCTGACTATCCTCGCCCCTTCAGCACCGCGACCGTTACCGTCCGTAGTGACACTATTGATTTGTATTCAAGCACGGTAACTATCACCGTAAATGGGGTTGTCGTTCAGACTGGAACGGGTGTTACTACTGGCACGTTTGTACTTGGTGGACCGGGCACCAAGTCGAGTATCATCGCCAAGATTACAACCAACGGATTTTCTTTCTCTAAAGAGCTGGTATTAGTCCCGTCTGACGTAGCTCTCATTATGGAGCCGGTCTCAACCGCACACCCATTTTATGAAGGAGGTCCTCTTGTTGCTTCAGAAGGCCGGTTGCGTTTAGTTGCGGTACCTGACTTGCGGAACGCTGCAGGCGTCGCGCTTGATCCAAAAACCCTTGTATATACATGGCGTCTTGGAAACAAGGTTCTTCAAACTGATTCGGGTATAGGAAGAAACATACTCACCGCTACAGCTCCCGTTCGGTACCGGGATGCACCTATCACCGTGACAGTAACAAATCAGGACCAGACATTAGTGGCTGAGGCCTCCACACTAGTTTCACCTGTTGACCCGGTCGTTCGTATATACCGGAATGATCCGTTGCTTGGGCCTGACTATGCGAACGCGCTTCTTGGTAGCGCAAACCTGCAGGGAACAGAGGACGCGTTCCGCATGGTTCCGTATTTCTTCTCATCACTTCCCGCGATTACATGGGCAGTTAATGGGACCGTTAATGAAACATCAAATGTCATCACCCTCCGTTCAACGGGTGGGGGAGCCGGAACTGCACAGGTAACAGCGAGTGCTCAAAACTCTGCGACGTTCCAGTCAGCGAATGCTTCGTTATCTGTACGCTTTGGAGAAACGCGTGGACTAGGTATATTTGGACTATAGTATGAAATATTTTCTTCTTCTCTCTCTTCTCACACTACCGGCTGCGGTTTTTGCAGCGGAGCAGGCTTTTGTACCACTAACCAGTATCCCGGGACTTACTGATACAGGAAACTCTCTCGATCTTCCAATATTCCTTAACAACTTTTATAAGATTTGTATTGGTCTTGCCTCAATCCTCGCAGTTCTTCAGCTTATCCGGGCCGGTCTCATGTACATGATGGGGGATAGTATTACAGAAAAGAAAGAGGCGCGAAACCTTATTGGCCTTTCAGTGCTTGGACTTATTCTTGTGCTTTCACCAGTAATTGTATTTGGTCTTATTAACAAAGATATCTTAGAACTTAATCTTGATGTGAAGGTACTGGCGCCGAAGCGAACACCGAATGTCGAGCTTGAAGCAGACAAGCTATTCACCGCCACTCAAGGAGTTACGTTAGTAAGCGGTCAGCAGTGTTCAGACGTTCTTGGAGAAGGGTGGGAAAGTACTCCAAATGGCGCTTTCGGTAATACAGTAAATAAATACTGTCCGTTTTTGTCAGTGGGGCAGACTTGTTGTGGGCGTATCCCTTCTACAGCAAGTAGTGACGTGCCTCTTGGGGTAATTTCATACACGATTGGATACAAATCATCAGACTTTAAGAACCTTGGGGCTGCGTGCTTTGCTTCAGAAACCGTTACAGCAACCACCCAACCAGAGTGCGTTGGTTTGATGTTAGACGCAAAGCAAGCACACCCAGATGGAGAGATTCTTAAAGAATGTAATGAGTCTGTGGTTCGACAACCATCTCCAGCGCTTGCAGCCCTCCCAATGTGTAGCAAATAACTATGAAGAGAATTCTAATCATCCTCGCAAGCCTCATTGTTCTTATCGGTATAGTTGTTGGTGCGTATTTCCTACTATCCTCAAATCAGGGTGGGGGACTCACTATAAACAACCCGTTTGATGGACTTGGCGGTTCAGCAACCGATGTGACTGTTAACTCGGAGGGACTTGAGCCAGGAGAACTGCTACAAGGCGCCGGCACTGAGGTCGCGCCGCGATTCTTCAAGATAACGCAGGGGCCAGTTGTACCTCAGGCGGTTTCGTTTGGTATTAAAATTCCGATTGAGGAAGCGGTTTCAGAAAACACAGGCTCCACCACACCTGAGGTGGTATATCGAGACGACACAGAGATCCGATACATTGAGCGGGCGAGCGGAAACGTATACAGTTTTGTCCTACACGACCGAACACTGACCCGTCTTGGTAACAGAACACTCCCGGGGATTCAGCGTGCAGCCTGGGTTGCTGATGGCACGCGCGCGTTTGTTCAGTATTTAAATACCGACACAGCGATTGATACCGTTGAGACATACTCACTTCCAGCTAATGGTGATGGGGGATACTTCCTAGAAGAGGGGCTTGATCAGATTGATGTTCTTGGCTCCACTCTCGTTACACTTCTTTCTAATGCGTCTGGTTCAGTTGCAACAACAGCAGAAATTGATGGGTCAGCGCCAAGAACTCTTTTTTCAACTCCGCTCTCTTCTATCCAGCTCCACCTTTCTTCAGGTTCATATGTAGCAGCCACTAAAGCGTCCTCTGCGCTCGATGGGTATGCATTCCTCGTATCTCCAACATCAGGAGCCTTCACGCGCATTCTAGGGCCCTTGAGAGGCCTTTCAGTTCTTCCGAGTCCAACCGGAACTAAGATCCTATACAGCTATGTATCTCAAGGTGCAGTGCGTATGAGCCTCTTCGACACAGCGACACGCAGTTCAATTGTTTTGCCGCTTTCAACACTAAGTGAAAAGTGTGCGTGGTCTTCAGACGAAGCTTTTATATATTGCGCCATTCCGTCCTCATTCACCGGCACACTGCCTGATGATTGGTACCAGGGAGCCGTTTCTACATCAGATAGACTGTGGCGAATCGATCTAACAGCTCGTCTTGCGACACTTTTGATTGATCCTGCCGAGGCAGCAGAGGTTTCTATTGATGCTGTTGGAGTGACTGTTGATGCGAACAGTGACAGCGTTACATTTACGAACCGAAAGGATGGTTCGCTTTGGGTATACGACCTTTAAACGGTTTTAGGGAACTTCTTTCGAACGATAAACTCCTGAACCATACCGACGAGGTTGCTGGTGATGAAATAGAGGGCGATAGCGCCTGATGTATAGGCCACAACTCCGATAATTACCGGAAGTACTATTCGTGCCTGAAGAGCCATTGCGCGGCCAAATTCAGCCTGCATAGAGGTTCCGTCACCTTTTGGCGGCACAGGTATTGCATATCGAGCCTGAAGGAACTGAGTACCGGCCGCAATGACGGCAAGGATAAGGCTTGATCCTGCAATGGTAATAAACCCAAGGAAGAGGGGAGAGATGTGCTCTGGAACAGGAACGAATGAGTAGAGGATTGAAGTATCAATCTCAGTAAGAGATTTTTTAAAGAATACGTAGTAGAGGGAGATAAGGACGGGGATCTGAATAAACACCAAAAGGATGCTGGAGAACGGTTTTACGCCGTTTTCTTTGTATAGAGCAAACATTTCCTTAGCCTGTGCCTCCTTATCATCCTTGTATTTCTCTTTTAGTTCGTTGAGTTTAGGCTCAAGAACCTTCATTGCACGTTGTGTTTTAAGGGCAGAAAAGGAAAGTGGAGCAGTTATGGCCTTAACAATGATAGTTACTGCCACAACGGCAAGTCCCCAGTCACCACCAGGGATGATGTCTACAAAATAGATAAGGAGGTTATAAATCGGTACAAAAAGGATGGTATGGAAGAATTCAATCATGTAGGTATATCTTAGCTGATTCTTGCTTCTTTCAACAGGGCAGTGAGTTCTTCCTCTATTTCACTAAACGAGAGGTCTTTCGCTCCTGGGCGAACGAATACCGCCAAAGCCCTCGTTTCGGTACAAAAGGGCTTTAAAATACTGTATATTCTGCGTTTTATAAGGTGTCTGGAGACTGCCAATCGAGCCACTTTCTTGGAAACAACCACGCCACAGCCTGAATATAGGCTGTTTTCTTGGTGAGCAATCGCAAAATGAGAGCTCGAAGTCTTTCGAGCTCTCATTAGCGCGTCAAACCCTTCCCGAGAGAGTCGAGAATGGCGAGGAAGCATGGTCTATACCGGCTGAACTGCTAGCTGTGCGCGACCCTTACGACGACGTCGTAGAAGTACAGCACGACCACCTGGGGTAGCAGAACGGGCGAGGAAACCGTGCGTAGTTGCTCGTTTTTTCTTCTTTGGTTGATAGGTTCGCTTTGGCATACGTTGTACACAGGATACTAACAGGTTCTGTGTACGGTGGCAAGAATGCTGGATAGTTTTAAGTGTCCGAAAAGACAGGTATACTTACGCAACGATGAACAAATCTGATCCACACGAGCTCTGGGAATACGTACTGTCTCAAGTGGAACTATCCATTTCTCCTGCAAACTTTAATACTTGGTTCCGCGATAGTTTCATAGTGAAGATAGAAGAGGGGATTATATATGTTGGTTTACCCAGTCAATTCTTTAAAGATTGGTATCTAAAGAAGTTTCATATCCTGCTTCTAAAAATTGTACGTGGTGTTTCTCATGACTTTAGAAACATTGAGTACATGATTGTTAAAGATGATAAGCGGAAGCAAAAAGTAGAGAACCGTAAGCCAGTACAGCAGACCGTTGAGATGCCGCTTAATGATTTCTATATCAATAAGACGGACAATCTAAACCCTCGATACACATTTGAAACCTTTGTTATTGGTTCCTTTAACGAGTTGGCGTATGCCGCAGCTCAGGCCGCTATTAAACAGCCTGGATTAACGTATAACCCTTTGTTTATCTACGGTGATACAGGAAGAGGGAAGACTCACCTTATTCAAGCAATTGGAAATCAGTTCAAGAAACTATACCCAAACAGAAAAGTCTTTTATTTAACAGCTGAAACGTTCGGTCAGGACTACTACAACGCTGTTCAAGGAGGAACGATGAACCGCTTTAAAGATAAATATCGTCAGTATGATCTCCTTATAATGGACGACATTCAATTCTTCTCGAAGAAAGATAAAACTCAGGAAGAGCTGTTCCATCTTTTCAACGCACTTCACGATAACAACAAGCAGATTATCTTCTCCAGTGATCGCTCACCAAGTAATATTCCCGATATTGCTGACCGTGTACGCGGACGTCTATCAAGCGGTATGACTATTGATATTTCTGAGCCAGACACTGAGTCCAGAATGGCTATTGTCCGTAAAAAGGCAGCAAATAACGGGATTATTCTCTCTGACGAAGTGGTTGAGTACATCGCAACGTCGGTGGCGGGCTCCATTCGAGAGCTTGAGGGAGTAATAAACAGCGTGGTCTGCCACACACAGGTGAAAGGGGTTCCGCCAGATATCGCAGAAGTACGCCAATCACTTCGCTCATTCTCTCGCCCTACAAAAACAGTGTCCGTAAAGCATGTTGTTTCGAAGGTTGCTGAGTTCTACGGCATTGATGAAGAGAGTATCTATGAGAAGACCCGTAGAAGGGAGGTGGTTCGTCCACGCCAGGTCATCATGTATCTCTTGCGAGAGGACTTTAGCGTCTCATACCCGACCATTGGAACAAAGCTTGGTGGTCGAGATCACACAACCGTTATTCACTCCTGTGAGAAAGTGAAGAGGGAGGTGGCAACCGATGCAGAACTCTCAAAAGAGATTCAAGACATACGAACACTGTTAGTATAGTTGGGGAGAACGTATGTATAACTTTCTCAATAACAGTGGAAAAGGTTGGGGAGAACGTTCAAAACTACCTATGGTTATCCCCGCAAGTGTTTTCTATACCCAAAGTTGTACTTCTGGTTTAGACGAGTTTTCAACAGGTTACGCACAACTGGTAGGCCGTGCAGTTATGAAAATAAAGCGCATACTAGAGTTATCCCCCTATCCACAGAGCTAATAGGCACAGAATTATGATTATTACTTTAGAAAAGAAAGAATTCGGAGAGGCTGTTGCAAGTGTGGGTAAGTTTGCTGAACGAAAGTCAGCAACACTTCCTGTTCTTGCTGGCATTGCGATCGTCGCAGGTGACGATGGTATTAAACTTCGAGCTACAAATCTTGAAACAGGAATAGATCTAAAGGTAAAAGGAACCATCAAGACACAGGGAGTAGTGGCTCTTCCTGCAACAACGCTTAAAGAGATGACGTCTTCGTTTTCTGGTTCAGGCGAGATTACGCTTGAGCACACCGGAGACACTGTTATAGTCTCTTCCTCAACTGGCCGCAGTACGCTCAAAACGCTCTCCTACGATGACTTCCCAACACTTCCGTATCCTGATGCCCCAACAACTAGATTTACTATCTCAGGGGCAGTTCTACGTGCACTAATTGGAACGGTTGGTCCTTGTGCATCACCCTCAATGGTTCGTCCTGAACTTGCGAGTGTTCTTTTAGCACTTGAAAGTGGGGTACTGAAGTGTGTTGCGACCGACTCCTTCCGATTGTGTGAGAAGAAAGTGTCTATTCCAGGCAATCTTCCCGACTTCTCCCTCCTTATTCCAGCAAAGAATGCCCTTGATATTGTTTCAACGATTCCTGACGAACCTATCGAGATGCTTATTGATGAACACCAGTGTGCCTTCTCTTGGAAGAATGGTCTTCTAACTACTCGACTTGTTACTGCAAACTACCCAGACTACAAACAAATCATTCCTAAAGCGTTTGTCTCTGAAGCAGTTGTTCTAAAAAAGGATCTTGAATCTGCAATTCGCCGAACAGCAATTTTTGCTGACTCGTTCCAAAAGGTTCGAATCGGTTTAGATCCAGCTGCAAAGCAGGTTACCTTAGCCGCGCGAAACTCAGACGTCGGAGAGTCTTCTGAAAAGATTCCTGCATCGGTAACAGGCGAATCTGTGGAGCTTTCGTTTAACCACCGATACCTCCAAGCGCCACTATCAGCTATCACTGCCGACAGTCTTACTCTTTCAGCGAGTGGTATCGGACGACCTCTTGTTATTAAAGGCTCTGGAGACACTTCGTATCTGTATCTCGTGATGCCAATGAATCAGTAGTATGTTCTCAATCCAGGACCTACTAAAGCGTCACGCAATCCCTGGACTACGACTTTCTGAAAATCGTAGAGTATGTGCAGAAATCCTGACCAGCGTTACTGGGGTGGCTATTTCACCCAAATCAATTCAGATATCTGAAGGTGTCCTCTCTCTTTCAATACCACCTGTTTTAAAGTCAGCCCTTCTTCTTAAGCAAACTGAAATTATCGCGTCGCTACAAGCCGAAGGGATATCGGTTACCGCACTACGGTAGTTTCATGTGGTCTTCACAGTTCTTTCAGTAGAATTACCGAGTACTTACCTTAACTAATATTTATATATGGCAACAATTGTAAACAACCCAGGAACGAACGAATCTAGTTCAACGGGCTGGATCGTGGCAGGGGTGGTGATAGTCGTCGTGGCACTAATCGCACTCTTTGTATGGCCTGGATACGCAAAGAACATGAGCGCCCCAACGGCAGATACAACAAACATTGAAGTAAACGTGCCAAACCCTATGGATACAGGAGTGTCTGGTGAGATGGGTGGAGAAGAAATGCCTCAGTAGGATCTGTAGCGATAAAAAGAGCCCACACCTATGGGCTCTTTTTAGTTGTATACTTAATCTAATGAGTGAGGGCTATAAACAACCGCTAAACCGCCTGGAAAAATGGAAGAAGGGTCCAGCGGTAATCGCATCTGGTTCTACACAAAAACAAAGCCTCCTGACGGACATCGGGTTTTTAGATGTTGAGCCAAAAGGTGCGCCAGACAGCCTTGAGGATGAATATTTTGCGCAGTTTCCAAATAACGAAGGGAGGGCGGATTACATACTTGCAGCGCACATAGCGGAAGAAAAGGTGAAGTGGGTAATCGAACAGGGTGTTTCAGACGACGCACTGATTTGTGCGTTTGATACGATCGCCTTTACAACAACAAGAGACAGGCTGAACCCAAAATACTACCTTCGAAAGCCGCACACACGGGAAGAGGCTTTGGAAGAAATTGAAAAGACATTTAAAACCATACTAGAAGGGAAGGAAGATCTTGCTGAAACAAAAAGGTTGTTAATTGAAGGGTTGGAGGCTGGAGGCCACCCACCAATGAAAGAGATTGGTTTTATGGTACTGAACATGGGAACCTCTGTTGCCAACCTTGGTGTTGCCACCGGCATGGCCGTGCGTCTTCCACAGACAGCGGACATAGAACAGAGAATCGCGTTCACTCAGCTCAATATCGGCGCACTCGACAGCCTCCTCGACTTTGGTGGCGAAGAAAGAGAGTTGGCACTGAAGGAACTTGCTGAGCAAGCACTAGAAACCATGAGCGAAAACGATCGATGGAAATCCGTTGCAGGTGGCTTGGACTATAACGACCCGCAGGTGCGAGAGGTGCTTAAGGTTTCGGAGGTACAAGCCGACTATGTAGACCCTGCTGAAAAGGGGCTGTACTTAGGTTTGCCTCAAAAAGCGTTTATGAGCTTCTTGTCGGAACTCTCCACAGAGAAAAACTAGTTGTTTGCTTCGCGCTCCTTCGCTTTCTCAAGCTCGTCCTGCAGATCGCTGATTAGCTCTAGTGTAGTGGTGGCACTTGGGGCCTGTGTGCTCCAGTTACTAATTCCTGCTTCCCAGTATGGGTACTGCCCATCGCCACGAGAGTTTCCAAACCCAAGAGGATTGTCTTTGTTAACCCAGTGAAGGATTGAGTGCCAACCTGAACCGTCCGCATACTCTCCACGAAGCACTGCAGGAGCATCAGGAGAAACTGCACGAGGCTCTCCAAAGTATTCTTTTGGATATGCTACAAGCGCTTTCTGCATAAATGCATTCCACATTGGAGCCACAATGTATCCTGCGATCTCCTTCACCATTGGCGAGTTGTTGTTGTTTCCAGCCCATACACCAACTGCGATGGTTGGGGTATATCCAACGGTCCACGCGTCTCGATAGTCATTGGTGGTACCGGTCTTTACTGCCACGTCATACCCAGGGAAGTAGAGCGGGTTAACGGGAGGGTACTCAGGCTGTCTCGCTTCATTGTTTGAAAGCATAGATGAGATATCACGCGCTACACCCGGATCAAGAACCTGCTTAGGCTGATCTTTAAACTCCTCAAGTACCTTTCCTTTAGGGTCGGTAACTTTAAGAATTCCAGTAGGCGCATTGTAGATACCCTCGTTAGCAAATGTGCCGTATGCGTTGGTGAGTTCTAGCAGTTTCACTTCAGCCGCACCAAGCGCGAAGGATAGACCGTAGTCACGAGCATCGCTGAGCGTGGTGAGTCCCATACGACGCCCTAGATCAATAACATTCTGAATACCGGCGATATACAGCGCTTTAACAGCCGGGATATTGATTGACTGAGCAAGTGCGGTAGTGAAGGTCATTGGTCCGCGGAACTTGTCGTCATAGTTTCCGGGTGCATAGCACGGAGCTTCGCTGCTTAAATCAGTCGGTGCACATGAGGTAGAGAACTGTGTTGGCACATCGAGTATTGCGGTCTGAGGTGTGAATCCTTTTGACAGGGCTGCAGCATACACAAACGGTTTAAAGGAAGAGCCTGGCTGTCGGAGAGCAAGTGTTGCATTGAAGTTTCCATCAATATCAGGGTCGAAGTAGTTTCGTGAACCAACCATCGCAAGGATTTGACCGGTCTTCGGGTCAGTTGCAATCAAGGCAGCATTAGAGGCATTGAACCGTGTTGCGTTAGAAAGTGCATATTCGTTTACAATCGATTCTGCATTTCGCTGTAGGTCGGCATCAAGTGTAGTAACTACAGACAGCCCCTGACTTACAACATCTGCACCATATTTCTCTTCAAGATACTCGCGAATATAGAAGACAAAGTGTGGGGCGATAATTGATCCATCGCGCGCAGGGCTAAACACCACCTTCTCTGCTGCGGCTTCGTCATATTCATCCTGAGAAATATAGCCCTGCTCAAGCATCTTCTTTAGAACTAGATTCTTTCGAATGTCTAAATCAGCTCGATGGTTTCCATACGGAGAGTAGTAGGTTGGAGACTGAGGGAGGGCGGCGAGATATGCGGCCTCTGCAATTGAAAGGTCCTTAGCTGACTTCGCAAAGAAGGCGCGACTGGAAGACTCAGCACCATAAAACACACCGCCGTATGGAATGTAGTTTAGATACAGCTCAAGAATTTCATCCTTTGTGTAAATCTGTTCAAGCTTAATGGCAAGAATTACTTCGTGCGCTTTACGGATAAAGCTTTTCTCACGGGTAAGAAGTGTGTTCTTCACCACCTGCTGCGTGAGAGTAGACCCACCCTGCGCAAGCGACATGGTGCTTATATCCGTAATGATTGAACGGACAATACCAGTGATGCTAATACCCATGTGGCTGTAGAACTCCTTATCTTCAATTGCGATAGTCGCGTGGATTATGTTAGGAGACATCTCGGATAGGGGAATGATCTGCCGGCGCACGTCAGGGTTAAGGTCGTAGAGAACAGTCTCGCCCGTTCGGTCATAAATCTTCGTAGACTGGGGAACCTTTCGGCTACCAAACGAATCAAGATCAGGGATAGGAGTAAAAGCTACCCACAGGAGGCTAAGACCAAAACCAACAAAACCAACCCCGACGGCAATATAAAGAGCCCGCAAGAACGGGTTGGTGGTGGTAAGTAGGGTGTGGAGGAGCGAATCCTTTTTCTTCTTCATATGTACAGAATGCTATCACAGAAAAGAAAA
>JAHJIK010000018.1 GCA_018823385.1 Patescibacteria group bacterium
ATCGCGTGTACAGGCAGAACGAGATTTGAATATCGATATTATCGAGAACGTTCCCGCCTCATGAGTTCTTCATCCTAGTTTGATATAGTACGCATATATGAAAACCAAGTATATTCCTGGCGTCTGTAACATAGGCCCGGCCGAGATTAAAATGCGTGAGCGTGTTGGGTGGTATGCGCTTGGCGCAACGGCTCTTTTAGGCATTGTTCTCGTAGCATCAGATGCACCTGAATGGTCAAAAGTCGTTCTTTTCTTTCCGGCCACAGTAAGTGCGCTTGGCTTCCTACAAGCATGGTTTCACTTCTGTGTTGCATATGGCACACAAGGACTCTTTAACGTGTCTGACGCAGTCGCAAAGACGGAGTCAATATCTCAGAAAGAATTCCGAAAGAAGGATCAGCAGCGATCAATCATGATCATCGTTTCAGCTGTTGTTATCGGTATGGTCATTACCGCAAGCGCGTTTGCAAGCTAACTAATTTCCTATGAACATTTTTAATATTATCTTTGCCGGTATCGTCGTCGTTGGTTTTGGAATACTGGCGTGGCTTTCACTTGGTGGCGCAAGCACCGACATATCTGCGGTTCCTGCCGACACCTCTCCGATAGAAATACTTTCCTTTGCAGACTGTGAAGCTGCTGGCCTTCCAGTCATGGAGTCGTATCCGCGTCAGTGCCGCACACCAGACGGTCGCACCTACACAGAAGAACTCCCGACGTCTGAACCGACATATGTGAATGCATCTGATGAGCAGATTGTTGTAGATACTCCTACCTCAGGATCTGTTATCGGACACTCAATTACTGTTACCGGAAAGGCTCGAGGTCCCTGGTACTTCGAGGCTTCGTTTCCTGTACTTCTTACTGACATCATGGGAAACACTATCGCCACAGGAGTGGCACAGGCGGAAGGGAATTGGATGACCGAAGAGTATGTTCCATTCAAAGCAACCATCTCCATTCCAAATTCATATAGCGGGGAAGCCATACTCGTTCTAAAGAAAGACAACCCTTCAGGTCTTCCAGAAAAGGATGGCTCAGTGTCATTCCCAGTTGTAGTTGAGTATTAATCTATATCTTTTAGACGAGATTTATATCTAGTCCTGCAGTGCCCTGCCTGATTACAGCCATATAGTGGGCCGTATTGTATCTCGGGTATCACAGCTATACATTCATGCTCCTGATCGTGTGCACTCAGGACTCTCAAAGCACTCCACATATCTATATACAGCTTGTATGGAGATAGATTGGTATAGAGATCGAGGTATGTGCGCTTAGATGTACGTACACAAGCGTGTCCGCAATGTATGTAGCAATAGGTATGCATGGTAGAGGACGGTATCAGACCGAATCAATACAGCGCCTACCACAATGTATATATATCTAGTCGTAAAAGATATATTGTACGACGTACAGCTATCCTGAGCCCAATGCTCTTTAAATACGAATTTGTTATGCGCATATTCTTGACACTCTTCTCCCCTATTGTGTGTCGAATATTTTTTCTCTGGCCGATGGTCTGTCACTTTATTTTTCTATATCAAAAATATTAATTCCTTAATCTGAGAAGAGGGACCACTCCCCCGAATTCGGCAAAAATGATCAGGGAAGTGCGTTGTACACAAATCGAGAAAACTACCCAACTCCCCCACCCTAGTGATATTCTGTATGCATATGTCTGAATCAAATGCACTCGAGAGAATTGATAAAGCTATGTATGAGTTGGGACTCATCCTTGGCGATGATGAGGTAGATGATCTTAACGAACAGTTTACCGAACAAGCAGTAGATGAGTTAAGTGCTGAGGGAGACACCACTGAAGAGGCACTCTATGAGAAGCTTGCCGTGCTATTTGAAGACGAGTTGGAAAAGTACAAACAGGATTAAGAAAAGAGCTCCAGTTGGAGCTCTTTTCGTTTATCCCTTCGAAGCAATTATGAGTACCTGTAGAAGACTGATTATCGTACTTGCAAATCCAGTCCAGAACGCATAGATCTCAAGGTTCTCAAGGAACTTGGGTCGTTTCTTTCGGTGCTTTGTTGCCATTAGAAATAGGATACCACCCAATGGGTATGGCTAGAAGCGCCACGTGAGCACGAGGTGGACAAAGGATATAAGCATACTGAGAATACCGGTAAGGAACGCGTACATCCGTAATCGTTCTGCATGCTTTGAGTGCTTCTTGCTGTGACGTGCAGCTGACAGGAGGTGCTTCTGACTATAGTTGATTCCCATACTTAGCAAGTGACGTTAGCCATGATGTACTCATATGCTTCGTCTACGGTATCGACAATTCTAAAGAGCTGCATATCTTCTTCATTAATAGCTCCATGCTCCTTGAACATCTTGGTGTCGATAAAGGCAAGAAGCGGATCCCAGTACTCCTTTCCATACAGGACGATAGGTACTTTGCGAATCTTCTTTGTCTGTACGAGTGTAAGAATCTCAAACAGCTCATCAAGCGTTCCAAATCCTCCTGGGAAATACACGTACACCTCTGAAGCAAATGCGAGCATCACCTTTCGGACAAAGAAGTGATTGAACTCTAGCTGGTCAGTTACAAACGTATTTGCATTCTGCTCGTGCGGTAGCTGAATGTTGAGACCGATAGAAGAGCCTCCAGCTTCAAAGGCCCCCTTGTTAGCAGCCTGCATAATTCCCTTACTGCCTCCGGTAATAACGGCAAATCCGCTTTTGGCCAACTTCCCTGCCAACTCAGATGCGGCTTGATAAAAATGAGGCTCAAAACTTTCACGAGCAGTTCCAAAGAATGTAACTGCGAGTCCGTATTTCTGGAGGAGTTCAAATCCTTCAACAAACTCAGACATTATTTTAAAAATTCGCCAGCTGTCACGGTAATTAAC
>JAHJIK010000019.1 GCA_018823385.1 Patescibacteria group bacterium
ACTGCTCTTTGGTCTTGCGGTTTTCCTTACCCTTTCAAATCTAAGCAAGGCGTATTTGGTGGCACATGACGTACCGCTCGCCTTCACACTCACGCCCCGCCTTTCTCTTGAATGGTTCTATCTCCCCGTAACAGCCATGACACTTCTTGCTGTGGTAGCTGCTATCGGCAGCATCATTTTCATCATCATCGGAAAGCATGTCTCACAGACTCCTTCAAAGATCGGCTTTGGCATCGTTGGGTACCTTCTTGTATATGGTCTCGTTGCCCCATTTTGGCTCCTACGCGCCATGTTTGATGTTGCAACAGGTACACGTCGCGCCTGGAGATAACGCTCGTGTAGAGGCGTATATCTGGTAGTATCTAGGGTATATGTCACTAGTCACCCGCAACGCGTTACTCGCACTTGTTATCACCGGCGCCATCATTGCCACTGTTTTTTACGCTATCAGTTATTTGAACCAAGAACGAATTAAAGAGCTAAGCTCAATTGAAGACCAGCTCGCAACAGACACCCTTTCTCTTGAAACACAGTTCGCTCTGCTTGAGGACGCCTCATGTGAGGACGTGGCTGAGGGCAACATCCTTTCTCAGGAAGTAAGTTCCCTTGGTGACCGTCTTACCTACACGGAGCAGAAACTCGGCAGCGACAACCAAGAGGTGCTTCGTATTAAAAAGCAGTACACGCTCTTTCAGATTCGTGACTACCTCCTAACCAAGAAGATTGCGACGGCATGTAAAGATGTGGACCCAACCGTTGTGCTCTACTTCTATTCAAACAAGAACGACTGTACTGACTGTGATCGAGCAAGTTTTGCACTCTCATACCTTCGTGAGAAGTACCCGTCACTTCGCGTGTACACCTTCGACTACGACCTCGACCTTGGTGCACTTAAGACACTCATTTCAGTTGAAAAGGTAGATGCGACCTTCCCTGCCTTTGTTATCGAAGACGAACTGGTATATGGATTTGAATCCCTTGATGCATTCGAGAAACTCTTCCCTAAGAGCCTCCTCGACACCGCAACCACAACTGCAACAAGCACTAAAGCGAGATAGCAAAGAAAAACCCCGAGAGTGACTCTCGGGGTTTTTCTTCTTGGAGCCGCCTCTCGGGCTTGAACCGAGGACCTACGGTTTACAAAACCGTTGCTCTACCAACTGAGCTAAGGCGGCAGGTGTTATTCCTTGTCTGTATTATGTACCACAGATTTGGAATGAAAACGAGTGCGTAAGTTCTTTCTGAAGTATATAAGCGTTGCTCGCAGTCCGTCTGTACGGGGCGTTGGCGGGGTTTTCCCTGTCTGCTCCCGTATCGTACGCACTACACGCGTCAGGAGGCGCTCTATGACGCGTACAGCGACGAGTGTCACTTGCGCCACATCATGCACCACACGAGCAACCACTGCCTGTACAAGATGCCTGAGGAACGCGCTCCAGTCAACATGCTTGAGTACAAACGTGCCGCGCCCAACCTTCCGATCGAGACCTGCTCGCAGTTTCGGGAATATCTTTCGCGCATGAGAGCGCTCATATGCTGTGAGCAGCAGAAAGCCCGCTAACAGAAGAATGCTTACAAGTATGGCGATAAGGTATGCCATAGACCGTGGGCACGGGCGTTAGCCGCGTGCTGAGAATCGTACGAAACGGGTTACCTCTACACGCTCTCCAAACTTCTGAGACGCTTCAGTGATGAGGTCTCGTACGGTCTTAGATTCGTCTTTAATAAACGCCTGATTCATAAGAACTTGGCTTGCAAAATAGCTTGCGAGCTTTCCATCTAGGATCTTTGCACGCATCTCTTCTGGCTTATCCTTTACCTCCTCCTCAAATACCGCTGTAGCGGCTGCTAGAGCCTCAGGAGCGATGTCTGAGTCGTTTAGGTACGTTGGGTTAGATGCAGCAATCTGCATCGCAATTTCACGAGCAAGAGCCGGGAACTCTGGGTTGCGCGCCACAAAGTCAGTCTCACAAGAAAGAAGAACCATTGAGCCAATTTCACCATCATGTACGTAGGTACCGATTGCACCCGCTGCAAGATCACGGTCTGACTTCTTATCAGCTGCTGCACCTGATTTCTTGCGTAGGATTACCTCAGCCTTTTCAAGGTCACCATCAGTTTCCTCAAGTGCTTTCTTGCACTGCATGATTGATACACCTGTCTTATCACGAAGTACCTTTAGTGTGTCCATTGAAATATCCATATGAGATCGAAATTAGAGTTGTTAGGTGGGAATGCGGTGCAGGCACCCAATTCCAGAACTAGCCCTTCTGTCCTGCCTCGTACGCCTCGGCAAGTTCATCAAGCACAAGTGTAACGGTCTGACGTGATGAGTCGTTCGTTACGATTGGGTATGCAGCATCTTTTAGGTCGCAGTCAGAAGACATGATACCGATGATTGGAATACCAGCTGAACGAGCTTCTTTGGTTGCATGTGCCTCAGCACGTGTGTCTACGATAACCATAGCGTCAGGGCGCTTAGTAAGAGAAGTGAT
This sequence comes from Patescibacteria group bacterium, assembly GCA_018823385.1. Lineage (GTDB taxonomy): Bacteria > Patescibacteriota > Minisyncoccia > Phycocordibacterales > Phycocordibacteraceae > C7867-001. The sequence goes on from JAHJIK010000019.1 coordinate 2,496, forward strand.
TCCCTCTAGTCGTCCATTAAGGCGCTCGATTTCACGCTCAATGTAGAGGCGCTCAAGCTTTGTAAACATCTTTGCATGCTCACCAGAATCACGCTTCTGAGTTAGATCTGCAAGTCGGTCGATTCGCTTCTTGATCTCAGTGAAGTTAGTGATAGTACCTCCGAGCCATCGGCTTGCTACGAATGGTGCTCCAATACGCTTTGCGGTTGCACGAACCTGATCGGATACTTCGCGCTTACCTCCTACGAATAGAACTGTCTTACCATCACGAGCAAGAGCTGCAATAGCCTGCTTTGCCTTTGCAAGCTGGTCGTCAGTCTTCTTGAGGTCGAAGATCTCTACACGAGACTTCATACCAATAATAAAAGGCTTCATGGATGGGTGGCGTCGGCTTTTAACCTGGGCAAAGTGAGCGCCCGTCCCAAAAAGACGGTCAACACCAGGTCCGGCCATATCAGTGGCTGTCATATACTCCGTAGGCTATCACAGCGCTTAAAAACAGGCAATTCCCTCTAGAGCTTAAGCTCCAATGAGTTTTGCCACATTTCGGCGTACAGCGGTAGATATCTGTTGCCCCACAGTATCTATATGGACTACATTTCGTGATTTCCAATCTATAGACCTCAGCTGATCAGTTAAAATAGCGCCTTCGACTGCGCCCGCATGTACTACGACCTCAAACGGATACCCCTTTATAACGCTGGTAATAGGTGCCATAAGTGCCATTCCAGTCTTTGCATTATAGAGAGCGGGCGTTAGCACATAGGCAGGACGCCTGCCTTTCTGTTCGTGTCCCACGGTAGGATCCAGGGTAACCCACACAACATCCCCTGCATCTGGAGTATATTTTTTGGCTACCATATCTCTTTCCCAACAGGCTCGCCCCAGTCAACAGTACTGTGCCTTGAAGCTGGGGTTATACGAGAAACCATTTGTGTAAGCGTTTCTTCTTTGACTGCTGGTGTTACTGAAAAAGATTCACCCTGTTCAGTAATGGTGACCTCCCGACCGACAGACAATCCCATGCGCTCTATGATGGCTTTTGGTAGTCGAACAGCGTAGCTGTTACCCCACTTTTGAATTTTGGTTGTCATATAAGAAGTATATACAAATGTATATACTTCAGCAACCGCTATTCAGAGTCATCTGCCTCCCCTAGCCCATCATTGGCAGCTGCCTCCTGAAGTGCCGTGAAAATATCGTCCAAGTTCCCCATCATTATCTTCGGGAGATTGTGCCAGGACTGCTTGATACGGTGGTCTGTGACTCTATCCTGCAGGAAGTTATAGGTACGAATCTTCTCAGAACGATCAGCCGTACCAATCTGTGCCTTTCGGTCGGCAGAGTGTTTCTTGGCCTCCTCTTCGATTGCGAGTGCTTCGAGCTTAGCGGCAAGGATGCCCATAGCCTTCTCACGGTTAGCAAGCTGAGAACGCTCAGAAGATGAACGCACATCAACACCAGATGGCTTGTGTACCAAACGAACAGCTGTCTCCACCTTGTTAACGTTCTGGCCACCGGCTCCACCTGAACGAGTGAACTCCATTTCAATATCAGATGGGTTGATAACAACAACTGGCTTCTCGCGGATTGGAAGTGCTGCAATTGATGCGGTTGAAGTATGAATACGCCCTGATTTCTCCGTTATAGGGACACGCTGTACACGGTGCACACCAGTTTCGTACTGAAGTGCTTCAAAGGCATCAGCACCCTGGATTTCAAGAGTTAGGTCATCAATACGACGTACCTTCCATCCCTTAGATTCCGCATATGCGTTGTACATATCGCGAAGCTCCGCAGCAAACAGCGTAGCCTCATCTCCTCCGGCTCCTGCACGGAATTCAAGCACAACAGCCTTTGGCAGTGATGCCTCCTCCTTATCCTTCGCAAGGATCATTTCAATCTCATTCAAAATCTCCTCCTGACGTACTCGTACACGCTCCTCGTCATCAGCAAGCATTGCTACAAGTTCAGGATCAGCCCCAGCGGCTTCTCTTCCCTCCTCAAGTTCAGCCAAAAGACGCTCGTACTCTTCAGCGAGGTATGCCGTCTTATGATTCTGTTTAAATTCTGAGGAATATTCCATGTATATATGATAACGCACGAGCGCCTCGCCCAAAGAGGGGCGAGGCGCTCGTATGTACGTCGTTAACCCTGGCGCTTGGCCGCACGCTGCTTGAACTTCTCAACGCGCCCTGTCTTATCAAGAGAGCGGTCTTCACCGGTGTAGAACGGGTGAGACTTTGATGAGATTTCAACCGTTAGCTTTGGGTACTCCTTTCCTTCAAAAGTACCGTTCTCAGTAGTGTGGACGGTAGATCCAATAAGAAACTGCGCGCCAGAGGCGATATCTTCAAAAAGCACCTGTCGGTAGTTGGTTGGATGTATGTCCGTTTTCATGTCCTTCGAACTGTACCATACGCAAAAAGGCCCCGCAACAGGGCCTTTTGCTCGATACCCTATCCTAAAATTCCTCTACAATCGGGATAACATTAATGACCTTCGATGTGGTCTCAGAATCGCACGTAACTTGGTATACGCTCTGTGCACCCACAACGACACTCGTAGACTGTGCAGGTACTGTACAGGCGGCTGCCGACACGGTCTGACTCACACCAGGACCTGTGATAGTACAGCTCCCCTCAACATTAGTCCCGCTCCAGGTAAGGGTAACCGTACCTCCCTGTTGAGTTCGTGTCGGAGAGGCTGTTAGGGTTGGTGTGGGTGTGCCAGGACATGTTTCAGCGACATCTCCCACCACTACGTTTGCGCAGAAACCTGTTGAGGCAGCCCCTGTGGCAGATACCTGCATTGCATAGGTTCCAGGTAGGTCGTAGGTGCGGTGTACAACGGTACCGCTTCCAAGGCTGTCACCTTCGTCAGGTGTGTCAGTCCATGCGTATGGAGCTCCTGCTCCTCCGCTTGGTGAGGCTGTGTAGATGACGGTTTCGCCGACGGCGACTGAAGTGTCACTTACCGAACAAGAAACCGTACCTGCATTTTCTGTTATGGTCAGTGTCGTCCACGCGCTGCAGTTGTTATTCTCATTAGTCTCCGTCACAGAACCATTCCAAGCGCCATCATTATCTGCACACACTCTCATTACATACGTACCCGCAGATGAGAACGTACGTGCCGCTGTTTGTGTACCTGCGCTATTAGGATTCAGTGCCACAGAACTTAGTCGGAGATTAACTGATGACGCATGGGATCCTCCTGAGGTCTGGCACGCAGTATTGCCTTGTGGGCAGATATACAGCTCAGAATAGAATGGGGAGGTTCCAAGAGCACCGATGTTCTGGACCGTTGCCGTAAACGAAACAGGAACATCTCGTACTCCTGATGAAGGTACAATTGATACGGGAATGATATCCGTACCTGAACCTATCAACACAGAAGCTGTAGCGTTTGCACCTCCCCCAGCTCCCTGACAGGTCAACGTGTACAGAGTTGTTATTGATGGACTCACGGAAACAGAACCAAACTGCGCACCAAGAAGTGTCGTTAGTGCAACATCTCCAACACCCTGATCAATAGTGGCTGTCTCAGCATTACTACAGTATGCATTAAGGGTTGCAGATTCTCCTGACGAAATGGTCGCGGGTATTGCTACGAGTGTTGCTGTCGGAATAGGTTCACCATAGCCGGTTCCCCACACAACACACGCTGACCCGTTTATGGCCGAGTCACCACAATCGTTACCAGTTGATGTGTCTCCGAGCCCTACCGTTGTTATCACGGGCTCTGCAGTGTATACGTACGTTGTAATCTGACCGGTAGAACTACTTGAAGAACCACCCTGTCCCTGCGACCCGCCTGAACCGCCCTGACAGGTATAGACACAATTGTTAAAAGACTGATTAGGAATATCCTCCTGAACACACCAGACAGGCTGCGTATCAGGTACCCCATTTGCAGCAGCTACAGCAGAACACTCAGACGGATTTCCAAGCATGCCCATATATGAGAATCCAAGCCAATCGACAGTTCGTGTAGATGCAGATACAGATGTCCCAACTTCAGACCCGTTTACCCTTCCCACATATCCAGGCACCGTAGGCCCAATTTTAAAATCATACGCAGCAACTGCGGGTGCAGCAGTACAAATGAAGAGCACGGCAATGAATAGAGCTCGGATTATCATAGTGATATTTTTAGATTATACGCAGATGATGGCTGCTCCGGGTTTGGGTGCTGCACCGTTAACACACGAGAAGAACCGACTGTACCAAATGCGGTACCTGTGCCGTCCAGAGTGCCCGTAGCATATACCAAACGGTCACCAGCATACGCCATGGCTGATGGTCTACTGACGACCTCCTGTGTGTCTCGGTACACAAGCTTTGCTGCTTCAGCATTGAGCGTATATATATCTACCGCACCTGCAAGTGCGTTGTATACCGCAACCTCAGAACCTGTAGCCTGTGTGGTAAATATCCAGGACTGCTCTTGTCGAAGAAGTTCAGTCTTCACACCGTCACTACCCATCATCACAAGCGAACCGTCTCGAGAGGCAATCAGAAGTGTGTCTGAGGCAAATTCGATATGAAGACCAGTACCTAGTACAGTTTCATTTCCATCCATATCAGATTCAACGACATTCCACTCTTGCGTTACCAGAAACTCTTCAGGAGAGCCCAGCTTCTTTGATAGGAACACAAAGGAGTTTGTTTTAGATCGATAGAGCACGTTGAACTTTGTACTCTGAGACCGAGTAACAGGTGTTCCGTCTGCCGCATACAGATTTGCAAACCCTGTCTCTGGATCAAGCTCAAGATAGTACGACTGGCCGACTACAGAGACCTCATCAATAACGATGTTACCTTCCGCCACTCCAGGCACTGACACTTGCGTAAACTCTCTATCAGCATCTGAAAGCGTGAACAGCGTGCTTGCAGGAACATACCCTAACGATACCGACACCTTCGCACCTACCGGAAATGGTGATTGATTCTGTGTCATCCAGTACCACCAAGCACCAGCGACAATGGCGACAAGAGCGAGAGCTGTCACCACCATCACGTACCAAGGTATGGTTGCCTTTGTAGTCAGGATTTGAGTTTGTTCCATAGGGTTCGGTTTAGAACTCTTCGATAAGTGGCAGTAGGTTCACTACCACAGAGTCTGTCGCACCAGTACAGCTGATTTGATACACGCTCTGAGCCGAGATAGTTGCGGTGACTGATGTAGAAGGGACTGCACATGCGGTTGAAGGGACAGTTTGATTCACTCCAGGGCCTGAGATAGTACAGCTTCCCTGTACGTTCTCTGCGCTCCACGTAATGGTTGAGTTTGATCCTGAACGAACACGTGTAGGGGATGCGGAAATTGTAGCCGCGGGTGTCC
>JAHJIK010000020.1 GCA_018823385.1 Patescibacteria group bacterium
AATACTCTCATCAAGTATTTCGAGTCCATATATCTCTGCTGCAATTCTTGATGCAATTACCGCCGTGTTGTCCGACAACACACCAGCAGCCAAATCAGCTGCGGCCTTTGCCGTATCAACATACTCTTCAATATCAACGCCTGGCCATTTCCGCTTTAGGTACATACGGCACTGTTTCAATGCCTGATCGTGTGAGGTGATCATACTTATTTGTTCTGCATTGATTCCCTTCTTCACCAAAAGGTTCTGATGTACGTCTATCTCAAACATCTTCTGTACCTTGAAGCGGTGTGCAGCCATTGCATGCACCGCTTCAATTACAATCCCTCCGTTACTGTTCTCTATGGGAAAGATGCCAGTTTCAACACGACCCTCTTCAAGGGCTGAGAGTACGGCTTCAACAGAAACTAAATACTCCAGTTCAATCTCTAAGCCCTCCTTGTCTGCATATGTACGTGCAGCTTCTTCTGAAAACGCACCTCTGGCACCAGATATTCCTATTTTCATTTGATTTAGAATACGGTACAGCGACACCAGCCCCTAGCTTAGCGTTGTGAGTAGTTCATGTATTGCCTTTAACTCCCTCTCTTTATTAGGTTTAACTGACCGAACCTCTCGAAGAACAGCATCAATCGCGTCATCGATTTCCGTCCATTTTGCGCGATCGAGCGGCTTTAGTCGTGATTCTGCGACGTCCCACTCGTGCTCGAGGTCATTGGCTGCAGCTTTTGCTTTTGCAGCGTCATTCGCACTAACTGCAGCCAACATGTTCTGAGATATCGTAGTAAAGGGGCTGTAATCCTCTACTGAATGCGCCGGCTGTTGAGGTGTCGCTAAGGGAACGGCCTGTTCATTATGCGTATACCAAAGATATCCAGATGATGACGCCAGCAATACAATTCCGAGTGTGACGGCAACTTGAAGTACCGTCTTTGTTGATTCCTTTTTAGGAGCGATATCCTTTTTTACTTCTTCAATACTTGTCACATCTTTTTTAGTGACTGAAAGATATAACACCGTTCCCACAATTGCAGCAATAAAGAGGGCGCTTGTTAATGGGGTTCCGAGACCCAGACCGCCATATTTGTGCGGTTGAGTAAGCAGGTCACCTATCGAAGCTCCGAGCGGACGAGTAAGAATATAGATGAGCCAGAAGGACAACACTGCATTTAGTCCGAATCGCCATGCAACGGCAATAGCAGCAATTGCGACCGCAACAATTATGCCGGTAGTGAAGTATCCAAGTCCCAGTCCTTCCGCAAGCAGATCACCCGCAGCCGTACCAAGTGCGAATGTAAAGAGAATGGCGAGCCAGTAATAAGCTTCTCGCTGAGCGGTCACAATTGAATGCATGGAAAGGTTCTTCTCTTTCCAGTACCAGACCGCAAAGGTTCCTGCGAGAAGAACACTAAACACCACCGTACTTACTTCAAGCGGTACGTTTAGAACATCAGTTAAGTTATCCGTTACGAGTGTGCCGAAGATACTTATAAGCACCACCGCTGACCAATAAATACTTGGCACATATCGCTTTGCTCGGAACTGCACAAATAGTGCGCCCGCAAGGAGTGCTCCGGTAATAACAGAGGTGACGGTTAGGCCTAGATTGAGATTTACGTTAAGGAAATCAGCTGCTGTTTCTCCAACGGTCGTACCGAGAACTTTAATAATCCAGAAAAAGATAGTCACTTCTGGTACACGGTTAAGGAACGCACTGACACGTAAGGGTTCTTCAGTTTGCATATAAATGTGTAGTGAATAACGGTGGAGATTGGTCCGCCAACAGTAATACACCTCTCAGCTATATTTTATTTCACGCACTACAAGATGTGCGGGATAGGAGAATCGAACTCCTGCTAACAGTTTGGAAAACTGTAGTTCTACCATTAAACTAATCCCGCGTGTTGCGAGGATACCATATATCCCCTCTCCTTTGCTAGAGTATTTTTATACATCTTGCATTTACTACAAAGTGTTGTATTGTACATTCATGAAAGAAACACTTGTTTCTGGTAGTGGGGCCGCACTTGGTATCGCACTCCTTATATTCGCACTCACCTATTCAGCCTCAACACCACGTGTGTTGGACATAGCTCCTGAGGTCTCAATCCCTGTAGGGGATCTTTCTGCAATTCACGCCAATACTTCTGTTTCCTCTCCCCTCTTTTCACAAGAGTTTGTTCCTACTGGATACGATATTTTCGACAATCTCCTTCTCTCGAATCGAACGAAGTCCAACATTTCAAGTACAACCACCCCTTCGGCCGCTTCGGTCTCTAAGGCACTTCGAACTAAGCAGGCCTCATCAACACCCACACTCTCCCCTAAAACAGCGCTCACCGCCAATACAGTGGCTCTCCGAGGTGCTGCAGTTAACATCCTGTGTACATCAAAGGATGGTTCTGTACGTTCTGTGTCAGGCTCCGGTGTGATTATAGATTCACGGGGAATTATCCTTACCGTAGCGCACGTAGCGCAGATGTATCTCCTTGCTAACTACCCAACGCCAGGAAATGTGAGCTGTATTGTACGAACCGGAAGCCCTGCTGTCTCTGCGTACACTGCAGAGCTCGTATATATATCGTCTGATTGGATCACCAAGTATCCAAACACCCTTGTTGCTGCAGCTCCTACAGGAACAGGAGCAAACGACTTTGCCCTTATCGCTATTACCGGAAGCACTACCAACACTCCCCTTCCAACCGACTTCCCTGCAGTTCCTCTCAGCACCGAGACTCCAAAGGCAGGAGATGCCGTAGGTGTTGGGTCATATGGCGCACAGTATCTAACCTCAAATGAAATACGTACTGGTCTCTATCAGACACTGGTATACGGCCTAATTCTTAAGGACTACACATTCACCACAAACAAGGTGGAAGCTCTGTCCATTAAGGCAGGTGCCGCAGCCCAGCCAGGATCTTCAGGTGGCGGTGTCGTTAACACTCGTGGTGAGTACACCGGACTTATCACCAACAGCAGCAATACCGGAGATTTTAGTACACGTGAACTACGTGCAATTACCCCCTTCCATATTCGGAATAGCTTTAAGGACGATATGGGTACAGAACTAGATAGCTATATAGCTAATAGCTCTAAGCAGGAATTGATTGCTGCGTTCAAGACTAAGAGTGCAAAACTAGGCGCACTCGTTATCAACGCAATTAAGTAGTCGGGGTGCGGAGAATTGAACTCCGTCTACTTGCTCCCAAAGCAAGCGTACTACCGGTATACGACACCCCGATACCATGCATCCTAACAGGTTTCTGTTTTTTTGGCAGTACCCTACAAAGGACTCTTTTCAACAGTCGTATTAGACAGAAACGGTGTGGATATAGAAGTTATCAAGGACTTTTAAACAGATTCTGTGAGTTTTATGAAGAAAAGATGATTTTAATGCCTTATACCAAATGGCTTATTTACTTACTTTAATCTAAAGGAAATATGAAAAGGTGTCCTTTATCCCCACTGTTAACACCTTTGTCCACAGTTGTCCCCAAAGCAAAAGACGACCTCTAAAGGTCGTCTTTTGCTTTACTGGTGCGGATAGGGAGAATCGAACTCCCGACTCGTCCTTGGCAAGGACGCGTTTTACCACTAAACCATATCCGCTAACCCGCAGATAATACCATATACTCTTGCTCTCAATCTAGTGCTCCCGCCAGGACTCGAACCTGGAACGACTGTTCCGAAGACAGTAATGATATCCATTTCACCACAGGAGCGTTCCTACATACTACGCCAGAGCTAGGAGAATATCCACTAGCGTACTAGTATTTCGGTAATGACGTTTGAGATACCTACAGAAGTGACTCTGGTGTCTGGGAAGCTCCGTGCCGCTGGATACGAAGCATACCTTGTTGGAGGCTGTGTACGTGACCTATTCATTGGGAAAACCCCTAAGGATTGGGATATCACCACTAACGCTACACCTGAACAGATCCAGGCGGTGTTCCCTGATTCATTCTATGAGAATGACTTTGGTACGGTTGGAGTAAAGACAGGATCTGAATCCCCCACCCTTTCAATAATTGAAGTGACGCCGTATCGAACCGAATCAGGATACTCAGACAAGCGACGACCTGATGCTGTTGCATTTGGTAACAGTCTTGATGAGGACCTTGCTCGAAGAGACTTCACCATCAACGCCATTGCATATGACGAAGATAAAGGACATTTTGTTGACCCATATAAAGGACAAGAGGACGTAAAAGCCCGTGTATTACGGACAGTTGGTGTACCTGCTGAGCGCTTTGAGGAGGACGCACTACGTCTTTTACGAGCAATCCGCCTTGTAGCTGAGCTAGATTTTGCTCTAGACGCTGAAACAGCAGCAGCAATGAAGGAAAAGGCCGTGAACCTGGCACACATTTCACGTGAAAGAATCCGTGATGAGTTCGTAAAGATACTAAACTCAAGCCAGCCAATGATGGCTCTAGGTTTGGCTCAACAGCTCGATATGCTGCAATACATCTCCCCTGAACTTCCCCGTGGAATAGGTATAGATCAGAACCAGGCCCATAGTTATGATGTATTTGGCCATTTAATGCACTCAGTACAGCACGCAGCTGATAAGGAGTGGGACTTTGATATTCGCCTTGCTTCCCTCTTTCACGATGTATCTAAGCCGGAAACACGTCGCTGGTCTGACGAAAAGAAGGATTGGACCTTCCATGGCCATGAAGTAGTTGGTGCACGTGTAACAAAGAAGGCCCTAGAGGATCTAAAGTTTTCACGGGAAACAATTGATAAGGTTACGAAACTAGTGCGTTGGCACATGTTTTTCTCTGATCCTGACCAAATTACCCTATCAGCCGTACGTAGAATGATACGAAACGTAGGTGAGGAAAACATTTGGGACTTACTAAACCTCCGTATTTGTGACCGGATCGGCACAGGACGACCAAAGGAACAGCCATTTAGATTCAGGAAGTACAAGGCGATGGTTGAAGAAGCGCTCAGAGACCCTATTTCAGTAGGAATGCTTAAGGTAGACGGTACGTATATTATGAAAACCTTTCACGTGGAACCAGGTCCACGACTTGGTTGGACACTAAATGCCCTTCTAGAGGAGGTACTTGAGGATCCGTCACTCAATACTGAGGAAATACTTAGCGAAAAGGTACAAAACCTTCTAAAACTTAGTGATTCTGAACTAAAAGCGCTAGGAGATGCTGGAAAGCAAAAGCGTGATGAAAAGGAAGAAGAAGAACTACGTAAAATCAACGAACGGAACCACGTAGCCTAGTTACACGTGAAAGGTGTTTTACGTGAAACACTACATTTGGGTACAAAAAGACCGCCTGAAACTGGGTTGGTGACCAAAATGAGGGGGCAAAATGGGTAGTCACCAAGGAGCAAATTAGTTTCCTTATAGGCGGTCTTTATTTAACTGTAGAACAGAACAATGTGCGCTTTCACGTGCAACTTGTAGCTAAACCCTTAAAAGTATAGAGGATACGCCTCAAATCGTTGGCTAGTACATAATTCACGCGCAAGCACCTGATAGAAGGTACAAGAAAGATCAATCGGTCACTAGAATACATTGTATTCCTATTAGACAATACGTAAAGGACAAATATGGGGACAGTGTCCTTTATGTCTTATATACTGATTGAAATGGGGCAGTGGTCTGAGCCAAATACGGCTGTGTGGATTTCTGCTTTTTTCACACGTGTGGATATCTCTGATGAAACAAAGAAATAGTCGATACGCCACCCTTTGTTTTGTGCCCGCGCATTTCTAAAGTTATCCCAGTATGAATAGGTTTCTTTTCGGTTTGGATTCATTTGCCGCCAGATATCCACATACCCAATGTTAATAGCCTCATCAAGCCACGCGCGCTCTTCGGGTAGGAAACCGGTAATGGAGGACCACTCCTCTGGCTTAGCCACATCGATGTCCTCGTGAGCCACATTAAGATCACCACAGAAGATAACAGGCTTCTTCTCTCTCAGATGCTCACAGAAGGCAAGAAATGCGTCGTAGTAGCGCATTTTGTACTCAAGACGACCTGGACGCCCTCCATTGGGGATATAGGTGTTAACAACCCAAAAATCGCTGTATTCAGCTGCAATGAGTCTACCTTCTTCATCAAACTCCTTAACTCCCAGACCATACAGTACGGAAAGAGGCTCTTCGCGAGAGTGCAGAGATACGCCACTGTATCCTTTCTTTGTTGTAGAAGGGGAGAAGAACGAAGAATACCCTGAGTTTAGAACCTCTTCTGGGATTTGGTCCGGATCAGCCTTCACTTCCTGTAGACAAATCACGTCTGGTTTAACTGCGGAGAGGAATTCCTGCCAAAAACCATTCTTAACGGTTGCACGGATGCCATTCGTGTTCCACGAGACTATTTTCATAGCCATATCATAGCAGGTAGGGGACTAACCTTTAGAGTGAAACTTCTTGTGCACTTCGCGTAGGTGAGCGTCGGTAACGTGAGTATATATCTGCGTAGTATTGATACTAGCGTGACCTAAAA
>JAHJIK010000021.1 GCA_018823385.1 Patescibacteria group bacterium
ACCAGCACTAAAAACAACAGTGAAAGAATACGAAACGATTTCATTAGTTGTAGTATACAACCCTCTCCCCTATCGAAACATTGCACCTGTTTGTATTACGCTACCCAGCGCCCTTCCTCTTCAGTCTCGTCATCATTTACTGGTACGTACGGATCTGCAAACCTTTCAGTACTCGCAGCCTCCTCTCTTCTATACGGCCTATTAATATCAATCTGTTTTTGTTGTTGTCGCACGCCAGGACCAACGTCAGCTTGCCGCACCTTTCGAGCAGTTTTTGCTGCACGTGCAGCTTTTTGAGCAACACTTACCTCTTTTGCTGCCTCAGCTGCTTTTGCAGCTTTTGCTGCAGTACCGGCAGCCCGTGCCACAGCAAGACCCTGCCCTCCTGGAATAAGGAACATGGCCGCATCAAGTAGGCCAATCTTAATACCCAGATCTTCCTTAATGGTTTCGAACATAATCACCGCAGTTCCCGTAGAAAGCCACGGGAATACATTGAAGAGAGGTAAAGACTCAACCACGAGTGTGCCCATTGCAGCCGCAGACTTAACAAACGCACCCTTTCCAGTAAGGGTTACCTTTAAAAGAAGTAACCAAAAGCCTATACCGATGAGGCCGAGTATGCCTAGATACCAACCAATACCTATCGCCATTGCCGGACCACTTCCAAAATCAGGGTTTCCGGTAACTGCCTTAATGACGCCTAAGAGGCTTACATCAGGGATAATCATCAAGAAAAGAGACAGCACCTGTGCGACATCAATCAAAAAAGCCAGTAGCAGCATCAGAATCCCTACGATAGGGTTTATTCGCATCTTCTTCTTTTCTCCCGAAGGTGTCTGCTCCGGCATACGCTGCTAGACCGCGAGATCAGGTGCTCGTTTTGCGTCGTCGACCTCTTCTAGGCGTTCTTTTTCACGCTTGATTGCCAGCAACTGTGAAGGGTCAGAGGTTATGATCTGATCTTCTGTGTAAGAGGCAACGATTTTGATAGCAACATGCTTAAGTCCTGCAAAGAATAGTCCCTCCCCCACCCCTGATTCAAGCAATAGGAACTTCTCCTCATCAGTTAGGTTGAACGTGTCTTGAAGTACATCTATAGTAGTTGGCGACTGCTTTAGAAGTAGCTGGATAGAAGAGTTCGTTAGGATTGGTCGACCGTACGGAGATCGGAGGAAGTCTTCAACGTCCTGTGTGATGGTTGCCACCCCTAGGTAGTACTTACGGCCTCGTTTCGCCATAGAATACAAGAAAGACGCCGTATCTTCTGAACGCATCATCCACCAAGCCTCATCGATAATAAGGAGCCGCTTCTTAAGTTCGTGACGAACTGCGTTCCAGATGAAGTGAGTAACGATATACATCGCAACAGGCTTCAGTTCGTCCTCCATGTCACGAACTGAGAACACAATAAACTGCTTATTAATATCAACGTTTGTCGGTTGGTTTAGGAAGCCAGACCACGTACCGTGCGTATATTTAGAAAGTCTCTGTACGAGTGACTCGCTTCCCTCCATACCTGAGAGAACGCTTTCAAAGTCTGAAAGAAGAGGAGGCTGAAGGCCTGAGAAATCGTTATCACCAGTAATATCCTTTAGTGCATAGGTTTCGGTGATGGCTCGGTCAACAATTGCGTCCTCCTCAGGAGTAAGTCCACCAAGCATGATGCGGAAAAGACCCACCAAGTTAATGATGTTTGAGCGGAGAATGTCTGCAGGCTCCTCATCTTCTTTCACGGGCGGCAAATCAAAAGGATTGATGTGGTGCTCTGATGAAAGAGAGATGTTGAATAGGCGCCCGCCAGTCGCTTGTGCTAGATACTCGTACTCGCGCTCAGGGTCAATAACGATAACGTCAGTATCAAACATCAAAGAACGAAGAATCTCGAGCTTAACCGCATATGATTTTCCAGAACCAGACTTTGCAAACACAACAGAGTTGTAGTTCTCAAGAGAGAAGCGGTCGAACAGAATGAGAGATGCGTTGTGGCGGTTAATACCAAAGAGAATTCCCTGGTCACTGGTTAGGTCGAATGATACGAACGGGAAGAGAGAAGAAAGCGGAGAAGAGTTCAGCTTTGAGTGCACACTCAATTCATCGATTGCGAGGGGTAGTGTTGAGCGGAACCCTTGCTCCTGCTGGAATAGAGCTGGCTTTGTATACACCAATTTCGCGTCAAGAATACCGCGCACTTCAGCCTCGTTACGGTCTAGCTCCTCTTTCGTAGACGCATAAAGGGTAATATATAGGCCGATTTCGAATAGTCGCTCGTTCGCCTGCTGCAGCTGATCGCGAAGGTCTTCAAGGTCTCTGTATGCAGTTTCAAGAAGCGGGTCACGCACCAGCCCCTTCTCTTCCCTGTCCATAATCTGGCTCTGTACCTCTGCCACCTTTTTCTGGAAGTTTCGAAGTGCGGTCCCCGTTTCCATTGGATGGATAAAGATTCCGATATCGAGCACCTTGTCGAGGTTAATGATTGGAGTGAACCAGCTGTCTGTTAGGAATCGTGGGTATGAAATGGTGTAAAACGAGCGAGCAAACTTCTCGCCGAGCTCAAGCTCACGAGCGCCCACCTTAAGAGCTGCTGGAGCAATGGTGTCTGCAAGGTCGAGTGCACCTGCGGCATAGATATCGTTTGGAAGCACAGG
>JAHJIK010000022.1 GCA_018823385.1 Patescibacteria group bacterium
AGCCCGCGGGACGCATATCCCGCGGGCTTTTCTACTATGCCTTCTCGACTCGTTCTACGTATTCGCCCAATTCACTATTAATACGTACGATGTCGTCAGGATTGATGAAGAGTGGAGTTGTTACCGAAGCACCCGATTCAAGCACTACAAGCTTGGTCCCTCCCGTAGCGGTATCCCCCTTAACTGCAGGAGGAGCTTCAACAACCTTCAGATCAATCTTAATTGGAATCTTGATGCTGGCTGGCTCATCGTTGTAGAGGAGTACTTCAACAGGGGAGTTTGATACAAGCCACTGTATCTTGTCGTGCACGGAATCTTCAGGGAATGAGAATCGGTTCTTTGGATTTCCTTCCTCTGCAAACCATGACTCGCCGCGGTTGGTGTATAGGTACACTGCAGTCATGGTTGAGATATCAGCCTCAGCAACGCTCTCATTCTGGTGGAACGATACTTCCAACACCTTTCCGGTCACCAGGTGACGCATCTTGGTCTGGTTCACTGGTTTACGCTGCTGCATGCGGAACACGTGAGATGACTGCACCTCGTACGGCTCGCCGTTGTATACGATTACCTTTTTCTGCACTATTTCGTTGTATGAGAGGATAGCCATGATTTGAAACGTTTGACAGTCTAGGCGGTTATAAAAAATGCCTGATGCCAGGTATGGGGGTATGATACAGGACATAATGATACAGGCAAAGAAGCTTGAGGCGTATCAGAAGCTCTCAGATGAGGAGGTTCTTCTACAGGCCCAGAAGGACCCTGATGCGTTTGCAGTGCTTGTAGAGCGATATGAGGCACCTTTTATGCGAAAGGCACTCAGTATCCTACGGCAGCGTGAAGAGGCTGAGGAGGCCGTTCAGGACGCTTTTACCCGCATATATGTGTATGCCGACCGGTACAAGGCACAGGAGGGCGCAAACTTTGGTTCATGGGGATACATGATCCTTACCCGGCTCTGCTTTACACGCTATCAGAAGATGAAAAAGCTTCGAGGCAGAACGGCAGAAATGGAGCCCGAAGCATATGAGCGCCTCCCCGACACTGATTCGTTTGTGGCTGATCTGTCTATGAGAAACGAAGTGCTGGTTGGATTATCAAAAATCCCTGAAAGCGCAGCGAGAATATTGAGACTGCAGTTTTTGGAAGGGAAGACGCAGGAGGAAATTGCGGAGATTGAGGGAAGTACAGTGTCGGCAGTTAAGACACGTGTACACAGGGCAAAGAAAGCATTTAAAGAAGTATTAGCATATGACGGACATGATTAATTCAAAGATACAACGCAACGTGATGAGAAGGGTATGGGTCTCGTACTGGCTTCGACCTCTTGTCCAGCCGATAGTGCTTGCAGGACTTATATGTGTTGCTGTGACTCTCGGGATTGGTCACGAGGTATTTGTGGCGCAGGTGTTTGCCAATATGCCGTCACTAACGAACGTATACGCAGTTCTGCAATTCTTTACGTACGCAGTCCTACATACGAGCTTTGTAGTTCAGACCCTTCTTGGGGTGGGGGCTATATCGTTTGTTTGGTTTGTTGCCGACGGAATCAGAAGTGTGCGCAGTGCTCGGTTGTTTGCTGTATAAAGAAAAAGCCCGAGCAAGACTCGGGCTTTTTCTTTATACTTCTGCAAGTTTTGTTTTGATCTGTTTGAGGATTTCGTTTGTAACCTGCTTGTTCTCTCGAAGGAAGCCTCGCGTGGCGTCATATCCCTTTCCAAGAGTAAGGTCTCCATATCGATACATTGCACCTGCCTTGCTTACGATATCGAACTTCTCACCAAGAGCGATGATTTCACCTTCGCGACTGATACCTTCGTTATAGAGGAGGTCAAATTCAGTAGTCTTGAATGGGGCAGCGACTTTGTTCTTCACCACCTTTACGCGGACACGACCGCCTACAATCTCTTCGCCCTTCTTGATTTGAGCAATACGACGGATATCGAGACGTACTGAGGTGTAGAACTTAAGTGCCTTACCACCGGTAGTTGTTTCAGGGCTTCCGAACATAACACCAAGCTGCATACGAATCTGGTTGATGAAAATGATTATCGTATTTGATTTTGCAGTGATAGCGGTCAACTTGCGGAGTGCCTGGCTCATAAGACGAGCTTGTTTACCCATCTGTGCCTGTCCCATATCTCCCTCGATCTCATCCTTTGGGGTGAGGGCAGCAACAGAGTCCACGACAATTACATCTACTGAACCTGCACGTACAAGGGACTCTACAATTTCAAGTGCCTGCTCCCCAGTGTCTGGCTGAGAGATAAGGAGCTCTGAAAGCTTAACGCCAATCTTTCGTCCATACTCAGGATCTAGAGCGTGTTCAGCATCAACGAACGCGCAGATACCACCTTTCTTTTGAGCTTCTGCAATTACGTGGAGCGCTAGAGTTGTCTTACCAGAGGACTCAGGACCAAAGATTTCGATGATACGTCCACGGGGAAGTCCACCTACACCAAGGGCCGCATCGAGTCCAAGCGAGCCGGTTGGAATGAAATCGATAGACTTTGGCTTACTGCTGCCATACGTCATGATGGCTTCGTCACCAAACTTTGTTTGGATTTCTTTAATAGCGAGGTCAATCGCTTTCTGCTTTGAGTCCAGGTCCTTTACAGGATCTCCAGTTAGTTCGAGAGCAGGCGCAGCTTTCTTAGCTGAAGTCTTCTTTGTTGTTTTCTTTGGTGCCATATACGGAAATGCTAAGGAATAAATACGGTGCGCCGCTCAGTCACGCTTCTCCCAAATCGATCGGTTGCGGTCAATGTAAGTATAGCGCTTCCTTGCGGAAGGAGCAGGTCTTGATAAAAACGATCATTCTCGTCAAATAATAGGGGACCATCATTCAGCGTGAGCGTTTCGGTACGTCTGGCACTGCCGCTAATAGATATCAAACCGCTGTCTGACGTGCTGTACGCTAGTGGGGATTCAAGTGTCAGTCGTGGACCTGTTAGAAGGGGAAGGGCCTCCATCGCCCCATACCCGATAAGTCCAATAAGTACTGCGAAAAGGATGCCGCGAAGTGCCATACCTAATCCTCGTCTTCGTCGTTAGAGGAGCCTTGTGAAAGGATTTCTCGAGGTCGAGAACCATCAGCTGGACCAATGACCCCCTTTTCTTCAAGGAGATCCATAAGACGGGCTGCACGGGAGTATCCAATGCGGAGCTTTCGCTGTAGGTAGGAGGTAGATGCGCGTCCAGCTTCTTCTACCGACGCTTTTGCGTCTTCATAGAGGTCATCATCTACGTCGTCATCGGCACCACTCATCATCATTGCATCGTTCGGCTCAGTTGGGTTCGGAGCGCCTCCAAGATCAAGTGTTCCAAGGGAGCCTGAGTTGTGTTGCTTGATGTATGCAACAACTTTCTTTACTTCAGCCTCTGCGATGTATGCGGTCTGAACACGAATCGGCTTCTGCATGTCAGAAGAGAGGTACAGCATGTCTCCAGCTCCAAGAAGGGACTCGGCACCCTGGCTGTCGATAATAGTTCGGGAATCGATTTGGCTTGCAACCTGGAGAGCCATACGGGTAGGGACGTTGGCCTTGATGAGACCGGTAATAACGTTTACTGAAGGGCGCTGGGTAGAAAGGAGGAGGTGGATACCTACGGCACGGCTCATCTGTGCAAGGCGTACGATACCTGCCTCTAGTTCGCGAGGGTAGGTCTGCATGATATCCGCCAACTCATCGATAACAATCACGATGTATGGCATTGCCTCAGGCTGCTCAGCGCTCTTCTTCTTTCGAGCAGGTTCAAGCACTGTTTTGTGATATGAGTCGATATCACGAACCTGTTCACCTTCGAGGATGTTGTAACGTCGATCCATTTCTTTAGCAGCCCACTTGAGGGAAATGATGGCTTTCTTTGGGTCAGTGATAACTGGTGTGAGAAGGTGGGGGATACCATTATATAGAGTGAGCTCTACGCGCTTCGGGTCGATCATGATGAATCGCATCTGGTTTGGACCATTCCTATATAGGAGGGAGGTGATGAGTGCGTGTATTGCAACTGATTTTCCAGAACCTGTCGCACCAGCCACGAGTCCGTGTGGCATCTTTGCGATGTTTACGTAGTGCGGGGTTCCGGTGATATCTCGACCAAGGGCAGAGAGAAGAGGTTTTGGACTTGCGGTCCATTCGGGTGCGGTAAGGATGCCTCCAAGTCCAACCGTTGCTTTTGCTGCGTTAGGAACCTCGATACCAACCAGAGACTTTCCTGGAATTGGAGCTTCGATGCGAACCGGGTGGGCTGCAAGCGCAAGCTCAAGGTTGTTCTGCAGACCGATGATCTTTGAAAGACGCACACCTTCGGCAGGCTTAATTGCATATCGAGTCACGGTCGGTCCGACTGACACTTCGTCCATCTCTACGTTAATTCCAAAGTTGAGGAAGGTACGCTTGATGATGTTTGCATTTGCTTTGATGTCACCGACTCCTGGCTTTCCTTTATCTTCACCTAGAAGGGAGACGGGAGGAGCATTGTACTCAGCATCAAAGTTTGGAATTGCTGCTGCCACTACCGGGACATTCACGTCTTGCGGTGCGTTGAAGTGCTTTACGACCGGCTCCTTCTCTTCGGCAGGTGCCTCCTCCTCATCTTCCTCTTCAGAATCGTCCTCTTCGTCTTCCTCATCTTCATTCGTTTCAGATTTCTTACGTAGTGAAGGAAGTTTTACTGACCCAACCGCTTCACGAGTTGAACCGAAAAGTTCAGAGGCGTGGTTGAGAAGTGCGATCACATCGGTGGCGACAATCAGACCGATAGTGATGAGTACGATGAGTACTACCAGAGCCCCGCTCACGCCAAGGAACTCAGAGAGGGCAGTCCCTAGATATGACCCAAGCGACCCTCCAAGGGTACGGGTGACGATACCGAGAAATATTAAAACGGAGATCACCATGAGAGCTGTACCAATCCCTGTGGCTATTGAGAAGAACGAGCGCTGCATCATCAAAGAGATGCCAAGGAGAATGACGAGTGGGGCTAGAAGGAACGATCCAATACCGATGCCTCCGAAGGTGGCGGCAAAAAGGGAGGTGCCTGCAAGACCAGCAAGCCCGAAAGAGGAGAGCGCAAGAATCGCCCCGAACGCAATTAAGATAATTGCTGCAGTCCATCTCATTGCAGCTTTTGTATTTTCAGCATCTCGCTTCTTACTCCTTCGTTTAGCCATATCAACATAATATCACTCACTGAGCTGAATAGGTGAGATGGAATATAGCTGTTTCAAGAAATGAATCTAGGACAGCAGTTTCTTTGCAAAGGACAGAATAGGTAGGTATACTTGTCCTTATATAAAGGACAGCCTAGATATGAATGATAAAAGACATCATAACGAAATCCTTTCTCCAAAACCGAACCAAAATGGTTCGTCTTCTAACAGCTTTGTCCTTGAGAAAGGTATATTCTCTAGTATTTTTGATAAAGACATAAAGCGAGTCTATATATACAAGAAGTCTGAGCGACTAGCCAAAGCTATCCACCTCATCACACCTGCGTTCCGATCCTCACCCGCACTTCGAGACCGTTTGGACCGAGTTGCAGTAGGTCTGGTGGACGCCGGAACCCTTCCTCTTGCTAATGCAAAGAAGGAACTTTCCCGTGAGCTTTTGGCCCTATCAAGTGTGCTTGGGATCGCTCGTGCAGGAGGTCTGTTGAGCGAGATGAATGCCGACCTAATTTCAAGAGAAGCCCACCTCCTTTTGCAGGAGGTGGCTTTGTATGAAGAGCCGCGCATGATGCTAGAGGAGACCTCTACGCTTGCTGAGTTGGCGAAAGAATCATCTGCAAGAATTAGTTCTGCAGCACGTTCTTCACATGAGGGAAGTGATAAGAATGTTCACAGCAAAGGGGAAGGGAAGACAGCACCATATAAAGGACATTCTGATAAAGGACAGAATGTTATAAAAGACATTGCTACCAAAGCGCCCCGTACTCAAGCCATTCTTGATATGCTTCGAGGAAACGCTTCTCTTAGTATTAGAGATATCGCTGCTGGCGTACGAGATGTGAGTGAAAAGACACTGCAGCGTGAGCTGCAAAAGATGATCGATGAGGGGGTTGTGAACAAGAGTGGGGAGCGCCGATGGACCGTATATAGCTTGGTGTAGTAGGTGAGGACTTCATTGACTTTTCAGGTGTTTGCGTGTATCATTCGGGGGTGATAGCTAATAGGTAAAGGGGAACTGAAGAGGCCGGAAACGGCCTTGTCGACGTTTCTACCTAAACCCGTATCTCGGTTATCCACACAACGTTTTAGGTAAATGCACTCTACTACTCGCTATACTGTTTAAGTACAGAACGAGAGAGGTGCTTTTCCTGAAACGGTTGAACGTTGAAAAAACGAATAGTGCCTAGTAAGCACAGAGCGTGGCGTAATAAACCACGCGCAGCCCCGTCTACGAAAGTAGAGGGGTATGGATGATATGGAAGTACTGTCCTGAATTTTGGATGAACGACTGATACGAAAGAACCTTTGCCAACTAGCCGATGGGATGTGGGTCGATACTGCACCCCGTCGGATAGTGTGAAAAGTACGTGCGAAACTGCAAAGGCCGAAAGGCCTGCGCAATTACTAAATCGAAAACGAGTGTGTACGATGCAACATTATTATTCGCACCGTGCGCACTACGTGAAACTTAATTAAAAAAATTTGTTATGACTATCGCAAACACAAACGTGATTGCAAAAGTTGCAGCAGTAGTTGCTGGTCTTGGACTTGTTGCTATGTCATTCGCAGTTGCTCCGGCAAAGGCGGCGACAGTAGCAGAGATCGAGGCTCAGATCGCAGCTCTCCAGGCACAGCTTGGAAGCAGCACTACTTCTAACACTTGCGTTTTCACTCGTGACCTTACTATTGGATCACAGGGTGCTGACGTTACTTGCCTTCAGACAACACTAGCAGCTAAGGGTTACTTCAACGTAGCTCCTACTGGTTACTTCGGTCCTGTTACACAGGGATCTGTAGCTAAGTGGCAGATTGCTGCTGGTATCACTCCTCCAGCTGGATACTTTGGTCCAATCTCACGTTCAGCATTTACTGCAATGGGTGGTTCAACCGGAGGTTCAACAGGTGGAAACACTGGTGGATCAACTGGCGGTTCTTCACTTTCAGGTGGAGAGGCTACACTTTCTGATTTCGACCTACGCCGAGAGGAAACTTCTGGCTACGAGGGAGAAGAGGAGGTTGAAGTTGCAACTGCAGAGTTCGACGTAGAGGATGGTGATGTACGTGTTGAGCGCCTTGAGATCATGGCGTCTTCAACAAGCACTTCACTAGACATGAAGCCATGGAACTACTTCGACCGCGTTATCGTCTGGGCTGACGGTAAGGAGATCGGAGACATGGATGTTGACAACCGAAACGATTGGGACGAGCAGGGCAACGACGTATACCGTCTAGTTGTTACTGGTCTTGATTACGTAGTTGACGAGGGAGACAAAGCTGAGATCACTTTCGGATTTGATATCAATTCAAACATCGACACAGCTGATCTACAGAACTCTTTCGACTTCTACATCGAGGATGATGGTATCCGAGCTGTTGAGATCGG
>JAHJIK010000023.1 GCA_018823385.1 Patescibacteria group bacterium
ACCGAGCGCCAACGTTCCACTTGTTGCAAAAAGCTTTACCGGCGTGGAGGAAGCCGCAGCACCCACAATCTGAAAGCCGGTAATTGAAGTCGCCACGTTTGGTGTGGTTGTTGCGTTATTCCCACTCGTAAGAGTAAGTGCCGCCTCAGCTGGCTGTGCGAAAAGACATACCGCCGTAAAAGCGATACTGAGCATACCAAGTCTCCCCCACCTATTCATATATATAGTATATACCGAGAATGGAGACCTTGGATTTATATACCCACACCTACAACAGTATCCCGCAGGATATAGCGCCAATCCAACCAATCACCGAGACAGCGCCGCTTAGGAGCAGCCTCACCTTATGTGAATGTTTGAGCTCTGCAAACGTCTGGGTAGTCGCAAGCTCTGTAAGTGATCCAATCAGCAACCCGTTTATAACCAGTGCTCCCACAAATACCATCTTTGTAATAAAAGTTGGATCCTGCAGATAGCCAGGGGCCTGAATAAGCATGAGGCCGCCAGTAAGAATAATTCCAGAGAGACCTAAACTCACAACTATATGCAACATCTCGACCGCCTTCTTTTTAAGAGTCTTTTGCTTCCCCACAAACCACTCAAGTCCTTGCTCGTCGGAATACAGAACAGTTACACCTGTGATGATAATTAGGAAAACGTGCAGCAGTACCATACTTACTGAGCTAACCCAATATAGAATGCAGCCAACTCCTTCTCAGGCCGTGCCTGCCCTCCATGCTGTCGACTAAATGATTCAGTACCATCACGACCACACAGTGAAAGAATTGCACGAGAACCTCCCGGGTGCTGCTTAATCCACAAGGTTAGGTCGTACACTTTCCCCTCTATCGTGGTCCAGCAACTTGAAACATCACTATGCATACTTACCTGTGCTGATGTATACCCTGTGGGTGCAGCCGGTTCATTTACTAATATGGGTCCTGCTGTAGGAGACGGCTCTGCTGAAGGCGTAGTAGTAACCTCAGGTGCGGGAGATACTTTGGAACTCTGTACCCAATACGCACTACCAAGTATCAAGGCAACAACGATCAACGCAACTGGGAATGTATATTTCATAAAAAGTTAAAGAGTAACGCTTCTGTATATATGCAAGCATGAGTGATAGATACGTTCACAACCCGCCTGCTAGAAAACGCTTGCACATAACTATAATATACGTATCAAAACAGAATCTCTAACGGATGCTTTTTACTCAATAACCGTGAAGCAACGTATGAGGCGCACGCGATTGATGCCAGCTGAGTTCCTGCACCCGCGATGGTTGCTGAGCGTTTTGTTACTTTCACAAACGGAACCTCTTTTTTGTGAAGTGAGTACACTCCACTCCACGCATATTCAAGCGCAATTGAGCCGAACGTGCTTTGAATAAACCGTTTAATTTCCTCATAATGTGGCACATGTAATGGGGCGTGCGCTACATCCGAGCGCACCAAAACATCTCCATAGCCAATAAGTATTCTGTCATCTGCGGTTATTTTTCCATAATGATAGGAACCTCGTGATTCTTCATCAAGGAACATGTCTTTATCGCGTAGATGAAAGGATTGCAACTCTTCTTTTGTGAGCGGGCGCGTCACACCAATTGACGTAAGGTACGTAACAAGATGTCTTCCCTTTTCGGCTGTTCCGCGTGCATACACAATCGTGCTAAACGATATTTCTCCGTTTGGGGTTTGTGCCTTACCACCCTTCACTGTTATAAGCGGCGTGTTCTCATAGATTCGTACACCACGCGAGCGTAAATAACGCGCAACCCCGTGACTGAATGCGAGAGGGTTCACCGATATGCTCCCTTCCAGTCGCTCTCCGAACTCAAACTTTGATGTATTAAACTCCGCGTGCAGTGTCCTCGGGTCCAGAAAGTCTGATTTCATACCGAGCGCTCGACGCAGCTTGTGCTCAGAACGTCTCTTCGCAGGTGACCAGACAGTGCGCATCAAAAGATAGAAATCATCCTTGGCATATCCACAATCATCTATTTTCCCCTCCTTAATTATTTGTGCAACTTCAAGTTGAGCATCAACCTGAGCCTGAGCGTATGCAGTTGCTGCTTTTTTACCATACCGCTTCGCTACCGCATCCCACGATGCCGTCTCTAATTCTTTAACTAACATTCCAGCTGAATGTCCCGTTGAACCCATACCAACAAAATCCCTTTCTATGATGGTGATATCTGTCTCACCATTTTTGAGTAGAAAATAGGCAGTGAACAAACCAGCTACGCCACCACCAACAATGAGATGCTTTGTTGCTATCTCCCCATGCAGCGGCTTACTTGGAACATATGTGTGATCTTCCCAAAACCTCCTTCTTTTCATGTGCGTATGGTATCACGCGATACGGGTGATACCTGCACTACTTTTCGTTAAATCAACGTTACAAATCCTCGTATACGTGGTTACTGTAGCTTAAAATAGGAGATGATATAATTGCTGGGGGGACATACACAGGAGAAGATAATCATGTTGAGAGAAATTGCTGGCAACGCCAGCGGTGGCCTTATCGTCAAAACCCTCAAGGCAAACGTTGATGGCAAAAATCCTGCCAAAGACACTGCTGTTGGGGCTGGCATCGTCACAGGAGGTCTCGCGGGCGCAGCTTTGATCATGGGTGCGCCTGTCACAGTTCCACTTCTTGCCCTTGGCGCTTTCATGGGTGGGGTCTTCGGCTTCTGTGGCGGCCAAAACAAGAAGAACGAAGGTTCTTGAACATCGTGGGGGCGGCTCTCTAGCCGCCCCCATTCTTGGGTTACGCTTGCGTAATCTCTACGACGACATAAAAGAAGACCGGTTCCCCCGGTCTTCTCAGTTTGCCAGTATGTCTACTGCGCCTTTTTGTGACCCAAATACCCGCCGATTCCAGCGCCAATCAATGCACCAAGTCCGGGAAGTATGAGTGCTCCCAGCACTCCCCCGACAACTGCGCCAGCGCCGATGGAACGTGTTTTGCGCTCCATTGCTTCATCCTCCTCCTCATTTTTACTGCCGTTGGTTTGGGGCATTTCGACTCCTACATCTCTGAATTCAAAAGAACAGTCGACGATTTTCGCTGTCCTGCCACTAGACTACCATTATTTTACTGCTTAGTTGCCTCTGTAGGCTGTCTCCAGGACTTCCAAATCAAATTTCTTCATAGGCATAAAAGCGTTTACCACTCGTTTAATTTGATCAGGAGTTCCCTCGCGCAGCATTTCCTGCATTCGAGTTGAATTAATCTGCCAGGTCAGACCGTATTTATCTTTCAACCAACCGCACTGTTCAGCTTCTGGAACAGCAGAGAGTTTGTCCCAATAGTAGTCAATTTCTTCTTGTGAGTCGCACGCAACTAACAGTGAGATACCTTCATTAAAGGTGAACTCATGAGCCTTCCCGCCATCCATGGCAGCAAACCACTGCCCTTCAAGTTGGAAATCAGTGAACATGACGTTTCCCTCCATATCACCAGGTGACCCAGCTGGGTATGTTGCAATCGCGCCTCGTTTAGAGTTCTTAAATGTTTCAATATAAAAGTCTGTTGCTTCCTGTGTTTTTCCGTTCACCTCTTGCGTGAACATGAGTGATGGAATGATAAATGGTCGCTCTTCTCCATCAGGGTTTGTGAGCATTAATTGCCACGTCACTCCAAACTTATCCTTAATCCATCCATACAGTTTGCTAAACGGATACTCTTGCAGTGGCATGAGTGCAGA
Organism: Patescibacteria group bacterium; assembly: GCA_018823385.1. Lineage (GTDB taxonomy): Bacteria > Patescibacteriota > Minisyncoccia > Phycocordibacterales > Phycocordibacteraceae > C7867-001. Next base: position 3,710 of record JAHJIK010000023.1, read on the forward strand.
ACCACCGTCTGACAGCTTGTCCCACAAGGCTCGCAAGTCTCCTTCAGCATCCTCTTCCCTTGAAGGGTCGAAGTTCAGCATGAATGAAATAGCGGGGTTCAGTTTGAAGTATGGACCCGCACTAATGGCCATAAAGGAGTATCCATTCAAATCGAATGAAACTATATCAGCATTCCCCGACGGAGTACCTGGCAGTACGCTACTGTGGGTAATCTTTGAGTTTTTAAAAGCTGAGACGTAAAACTCGGCAGCTTCTGTAGCTTCCGTATCAAACCAGAGATGCGGGATGATTTTTTGCATATGTATAAATCGTACCACAAGCCCTCATATAGACTGCCGGCCTTACATCGGCTTATAGTGCCGAACCTGGAATATATATCTGGTACGGTCTTGGAATTAATAAAGCAATATTTCCTTGCGTACCACCCTACAATGCTCCGGACATCTGAGCTCGAGTAAGGGGTCCAAAATACCCCACTGCGGGTGTAATGCCATTAGCAGCCTGATATCGAGCAAGCGCATTTCTCGTACGCTGTCCGAAATAGTTCGTTTCTTCACCTGGCGCGCCAGCACCACTCTCGCCCAGATTAAAGCCGCGGGCATTCAACATCTGTTGGAGTAGCCGAACTTCTGCAGTTTCCATACCAAGCTCCAAATCTATCTCTGGAACTTGTGATGTTGTGGCTATAGGTACTTCTGTTGGAAATAGCTGTGGCCATTGTGCTTTGAGCTCCCTGGCCTTAGCCTCCATACCAAGTCGCATGAGGTTATCCACTCGCGCCTTAATTGATGTGCCGCGCATAGAGATAGATGACGTACTCGCTTCCGTATCGGACGACGACTGAGTGCCTGTA
>JAHJIK010000024.1 GCA_018823385.1 Patescibacteria group bacterium
AGCATGTCGTTCCCACTACCCTCCTGTCGCTACAGGCGCTGGTGCTGGGGTCGGAGCGGGAGCGGGAGTTGGCTCAGGAGTTGGCGCTGGTGTAGGTGCTGGAGTTGGAGTTGGAGCTGGGGTCGGTGTCGGTGTCGGTGTTGGCTCAGGAGTTGGGGTCGGAGCGGGAGCGGGAGTTGGCTCAGGAGTTGGCGCTGGTGTAGGTGCTGGAGCTGGAGTTGGAGCCGGGGTTGGGGTCGGTGCCTGAGAACCAAATGCTGGAGCGGTAACTGGTGTTGCGACCTGTCCCTCAGTCTGCAGGATGAAGTAATCGAATGTCACGTCATCATTCTGACTCTTTGAAAGAGTGATTCGGAAGCTTCCTTCCTCCTTTTTAGAGATGTACCAACTTCCCTGTACTGGTGATGTAAAGGTGATGAATATCTTTGAAGTTGGATGTACAAGACTATTCTCGATTTCAGCAACAGTGTTTCCTTCCATGATAAGGATTGAGCCTGCTGATGATGTTCCATCCTCATCCGTGCTTGCGATGAACTGTCGAGCGATAAGTGACTGGATGCGGGCAATACCGTTCTCAAGCATAAGACCGAATCCATCAAGGATACTTGCAACACTTGATGGAGTAGTGCTTGCAGCGATAGTCACCCGTCCGTTCTCAAGCACTACCATTCGCTCTTCAAGAGACGTCAGCTGCTTTACTATCAAGTCCTGTCGGATTGCCAACTGCTTCACACCGGCCAGAGTGAACGATGCAAGCTTGTAGATATCAACACCCTTACCATCCGGTGAAAGCACTTCTGATGGAGCCTCTTCGGCGATAAGTCCGAGGCGAGAGGTGTTGCCAGCCTTTTCAGTCTTGTAGAGGTACGTTGCAACCTGCACTGACTCAATCTTCTTCAAGATGCTGTTTTCCTGGTTTTCAGAAAGATGCACGATATTCTTCTTCGCAGCCGCAGTTGAAGTGTTTACAAATCCTGTCGCGCCGATGTCACCGGCAACCTGCAAGGTCTGTGTTGGTGTAAGTGTACCGATACCAACCTTTCCGTCACTTGTTACGTTAAGTACGTTTCCTGTCGATGCGTTTGTTGCAAACTTAGTTCGCTTATCCAACTCCTGAACTGCCTGGATGGTAAGTCCTGTAAGCTTCTCGAAGTGCAGAGTTTGTGGCTGACCATCGTATCCATAATCTACAAGAAGTGGGTTAACGGTCTCAACCTCCTCAGCAATCATTCCGTACGATGTAGGGCTCTCCTCAGTGCTGTATGCGCCAGTCTTGTAGTCAAACTGAACAACGCGTAGCTGGTTCAAGGTGTTAAGGGCAAAACCACTTGAAAGGGTGTTTACATTCTCCTTGTATCGGATAGATGATGGCGCACATGATGCCGCACCTGCATCCGTAATATCTTTGTTGGTTGTGATACAGAGCGCGTTTCCTACTGCGGTTGAAGTGAGTCCGTTAAGCGCTACCGTTCCAGTGACCGAGAGACTTCTCCATGGAGTCGTAGAACCAATACCAACCTTTCCGTCACCCTGGATTGTGAACTGCTCAACAGGGGTTCCGTCATAGTCCGCAATTACTGAGAGATGCTTGTAGGCTGCGTTTGCTGTTCGGACCGATCCAATTACTACGCCAGCTGCAGATTGACTGTTTGATCCATGAATGAATCGAGCAATATTGTCTACACCGTTTCCTCCTGCAGTTCCTGTTGTAACACCGAGTCCGAAGTTTGAAGTTGAGTTTGTGGTAGTACCAATACCTACCTCAGCAGATCCGTTGCCGCCGTTGAAGATGGTAAAGAATTCAACGTTGCTTGAGTCTGCAAATGAAAGGAATCGTGTTCCGTTGTTTAGAGCAGTCGCTGCAAGGAATCCGTTTGGTGTACTGGTTCCAAAACCAATACCGCTACCTGCGATACGCATCTTCTCAGTTACTGCTGTTGTGGCAGCTACACCTGTTCCTGCAGTTGAAAATACAATGTCAGCGTTTGATGCTACACCTCCGAGGTGTGTTCGCGCTGATACTACGCTAATGGATGCAGAGAGCATTCTGTTTGGCACAGACACATCAAGGTCGTTTGACCAGAAGTTCATACCGCCAAGCAAGCTTCCTGTGACAATTCCAACTCTTGCAGAACCGAAGTTTAGCTGCTCTCCACCAATTGCAAGTGCGCCTGTTGTCGGTGTTGTTGAAGTCGCTTCAAGCTCAAGGAGAGCAGTTGGATTTGCAACACCAAGACCAACATTACCAGTGCTGTAATAGATGTTTGATCCACTCGTAGTCCATGGACTTCCACCATTAACAGCTGGGAGAACGCCCGTCACACCTGTCGTTAGAGATACGTTGGTGATGGTGTTGTTAGAGCCATCGATGGTCTTGTTGGTGAGTGTTTCGCTTCCTGCAAGGGTTGCGAGTGTTCCTGTGGTTGGAAGAGTCACGTTGGTGGTTCCTGTTGTAGTGAGGGTGAGAGATGAAGATCCTGAGGTCACAAGGTTGCCACCCAAAGTGATGGTCTTGCCAGTGTTTGCAACTCCTGTGCCTCCGTACTGTCCTGCGACAACACCTCCATTCCAAGTGCCTGACGTGATGGTGCCAAGAGTGGTGATACTTGATTGTCCTGTGTATGAAGCTGAGAGACCAAGCGCTCCTGCTGTATTAGTGAGGTTGGTTCCCGTGAGGTCGGTGATGGTTTCGCCGTTAACGTTGATGCCTGCGCCGAAGGTGGTGAGGCCGGAGAAGAGTCCGGTGCCAGCAGTACTAAAGAGAGCACCTGGTGTTGATGTTCCTACACCCACATTTCCGTTGTGATCGATTGTCATTCGAATGACTGCGTTTCCAGCCGTAGCATTCTGTTTGGAAAGGAACACGAGACTGCCGCCGCTATTTGTCTGACTGGTCCAGTTCTCTGTTGCAATTGCCTTTATTCCAATATCATTTGTTAAATAGCTGGAGCCGGTGTATCCACCGAATGAAACCTGTCCAAGCTCGTTAGCATTTGATATGGCTGTTGGCGATGTTGGTGTTCCCTTTGCAGAGCGAAGTACAAGGTGCGCTGCATTTGATGCAGCTCGCTGGTAGTAGATAGGGGTTGTTCCCGTTACGTCGAGGATACCTGCCGGTGCTGCGTTGCCGATGCCGACGTTTCCTGTAGCACCTGTCTGCAAGAGAAGGTCACCAGATCCAGCTGCGTCAATTGAAAGTGACTGGTTAACAGTAGTGCCTATTAGTCGAATGTTGTTATATCCAAATCCAATACCTCGTCCGAGATTATTAGCTCGTACTGCAAAGATATTTGTTGCTGCAGAACTATCACCCGAGAGAATTGAGAGTTTCTCATTTGGTGTGGTGGTACCAATACCGAGGTTACCAGAGTTAGTGAAGCGTGCGAATTCTGTACCACTTCCGAATGTAGTACTTCCCTTGCCGAAAATGATGTTGGCAGCTGAATCGTTATTGTTCTTGTCTGTATATAGGTACAGACTTCCTCGTGAGATAAGACCAAAGTTATTCGATGTATCACGCTGAACAATACCGTTACCCGTATCAGCACTGTCGAAGATTATCGAATTTGTACCGCCACCCCGAAGAAGAGTTATTGAGTTTGAGCTACCGTTTGTTCCTATGTTTATATTGTTGCCCCACACATCGAGTTTCCCAGAAGGGGTTGAAGTGCCGATACCGACGTTCCCGCTAGAGTTAATTGTTGCCCATGTAGTACCTGAGTTTGAAGACTGGAATGAAAGTCCGCCCGTGCTTATGCTTGAGATTCGACCGCCTCCAGCACTGTCTTGTGTGAGAACAAGTCCAGAAGGCGCAGCTGTCCTATCTATTCCGATCAGACCAGAAGCGCCCGCTACTGAAAGGGCGTATGCAGGACTCGTAGTACCGATACCTACGTTGCCTGACACAATCAATCCGTTTGTTGGTGCTGCAGTTCCTGCATATGCACCAAACGCTCCTGCACCTTCCACATCTAGTCGGTTCACAGGAATACTGGCAGAAGGACCGATACGCATACCCATTGCTGATTCCCGCTTCCAGTGCGTTGAGCCGGTTCCTGTAATCTGTCCGTAGTATGCAACGCCACTATTGCTTGAGGTATACACCATCGAGTATGCGCTGTTTGCAGTAGCGCTACTGAATACGAATCCTTGACCTCCCCAACCACTTTGGGCGATTTGTCCGATACCAGTTGTGTTTGCAGGAATAGAGGTGAATGCTGAACCGCCGTTAATCTGAAGGGCACCAATGGTTGGCGAGGCTGAACCGATACCCACATTCCCTGTCGAGGTAATACGAAGACGCTCAGTGAGTGTGGAATCTGTACTTGCGTTGCGGGTGCTGAAAGCGAGATCTCCTGCACCATTATTACCTCCATTGGTTATGTAACTCTTGATGGCGGCGAAGTTCTTAATTATGCCTGAATTACTTGCCCCAAAGACAATTGCACCTCCATTACCCACCGACGTACCGGTATCAGCAACTTGGAGCGTACCTCCGAGGGCGCCTGTTGTGTCAAGTGCGGTTGTGGTTTGTCCAGCCCCGTACACCGACAGCTGCGCAGCCGGATTAATTGAACCGATACCAACGTTTCCACCATCAGGCTGTAATGTTATATCTCTCGTTGTAGCGCCATTGGTACCTCGCAAAATTCCCTGAATTATTGCGTATCCTCCTGCATTTCCTATACGCACCGCACGACTTCCAGCTGTCGCTCCAAATTCTCCATAACCTAAAACGTCGAGTGTTGATTCGGGGGTGGTGGTACCGATACCCATGTTTCCGGATGAGTCGAGAGTTACTCCAACAGTCTGGTTTCCGTACAAGAGTTGTGTCTGAGCGCCAGCGACTGCTGTACCAAGTCGGAGAGTTAGTGGAGATGCAGCGTTCGCACTTCCTCGCCACTGGACAAGACCTCGCACCGCACCACCTTCAAGAAGGCGGAATTCGGAACGCGTTGTTGCAGCAACTGTGTTTAGATCTAGTGCGGCGACGGAAGCAGCAGCACCCTGTATAACTAGATTCTGCTCTGGCGTTGTGGTGCCGATGCCGACATTCCCCGTCTGACCAAGTGTTAACGCTGTTACTGGTGCTGACATGCTACCGGTTACGAAGTCCATGGCAAACAGACCTCCGAGGTCAGTCGTTCGTGCTTGGATATATGCAGGAGTTCCGACTCCACCTGTTGATGCATCTGATTTGTAGAAACCGATGGTACCAATCACATCATCTGCTACAAGTGAGGCCTGAATTCGGGAAACTACGAGTGACCCGGGGCCAGTTGTTGAAGACACATCAAGCTGAGCTGTTGGTGAGACTGTTCCGATGCCGACGTATGCAGTACTGTTCTCAATCGCCATAGCAGTAACTGGTGCTGCAGTAGATCCAACTTGGAAGAGCAGGCTTGCAGCACCAGCTGCAACAGTTCCGCTTGTCGTTAAGTTTGCGATACGACCTGTTTTTGGATTTGCAACAGCACTGTTACCGACAAGACTTACACCGTATAGACCTGCACCAGTATCGAGTTGAGCAAACTGAGATGTAATTCCGTTTCGCTGCACGATAATACCATCAGTTGCAGCCGTCGTTCCCCCATTAACCACTAAGCTTGCAGTAGGAGAAGTAACACCAATTCCAACTTTTCCTGTGGAGGTTATGGTCATGCGCTCCGTACCATTATTATTTGCACCTTGTGCCGCTGTGTTGCCAGTTACAAAGGAGATGCCATTCTCAGCAATGAGATTTGCATTGTTATTTGTTGCACTAATACTTAGGGCTCGTAGTCCGCTTCTATTATATTCAAACCCAATTGATGCATCGGTCTTATATATACCTACATTTCCCTGTACTGAGAGCGTTGCCAGAGGTGTAGCGGTACCAATACCAACGTTTCCACTTGTCGCCAAGAAGATGCTTGAAGTCGCGGTGAACGTATTAGTTCCACTGAAGTATCCAAACTGACCAGTGGTTCCCGTAAGTGGTGCTTGGTAGTCAGTACCTGCAACAGCTGCAGTGAATGCACCAGTTCCATTACCCTTCACGAGGCCAGTGAGTGTTGTAGCGCCTGTTCCTCCCCGGGCTACAGCAATGGTTGTTCCGTTCCAAGTACCTGTAGTGATGGTCCCGAGTGTTGTGATACTTGATTGTCCTGTGTATGAAGCTGAGAGACCAAGCGCTCCTGCTGTGTTGGTGAGGTTTGTTCCAGTGAGGTCGGTGATGGTTTCTCCATTTACGTTGATGCCAGCGCCGAAGGTGGTGAGTCCGGAGAAGAGTCCGGTGCCGGAAACACCAAGCGTGGCTGCTGGAGTGGTTGAGCCAATACCGATACCACCACCATTTCGCTTGATGGTAAGGGCATCTGCGTATACTCCAAGATTGTTGGTCTGGAATCGAAGATCAGCAGTAGAACTATCAAGCAGTGCACGAACTCCGTAATTGTTTGGGTGTCGAAGCTCAATTGAGTTATTGTTTGCCTGATCGAGAAGAATATCTCCAGCGCTAACAGTTAGTTTGGCGCTTGGTGTTGAGCTGCCGATACCGACGTTACCTGCACTACTAATGAAGAATTCTGGATTGACTACCGATGCAGCACCCATATCTACTCCGTATCCAGCCAAAGATTGACTGTACCCTGCAGCAAGTCGTACAGTTCCTCCCGTTATGTAACGAAGGTTTGCCGTGTTGCTTGATCCATTTCCATCTGCATCTGCAAGAATATCGATATACGTATTGGCGTTTGATGCGGCACGGATAGATGTATCCGCGTTAGCAAACACCTCCAGCTTCTGGCTCGGTGTTGTTGTACCAATACCAACATTGCCTGCTGATGAGATTCGCATACTTTCTGTCATGAATGCGTTACCTGAAACTCTCGTAAGGAATGAAAGGTATCCAGCAGTATTTGCACTTGTTGCATTCTCCTTTCCTCCCTTTATTCCTGACAGATACGTATTAGCGCCGTTAGCAGTGATGTACTGACCACGGAATCCGATTCCCCCACCAACGTCTTGCGCCATGGCGGTAGTGTCATCAAGCAGTGTAGTGAATGGGAATGATGATGAAATTGGGGTTCCAAGTACATGTAGTGCTGCAGCTGGAGAGACTGTCCCGACACCCACATTCCCACTTGTCGCCAAGAAAATGCTTGAAGTCGCGGTGAACGTGTTGGTTGCACTGAAGTAGCCGAACTGACCAGCTGTACCTGTGAGTGGTGCTTGGTAGTCAGTACCTGCAACAGCTGCAGTGAATGCTCCAGTTCCATTACCCTTCACGAGGCCAGTGAGTGTTGTAGCGCCTGTTCCTCCTCTAGCCACTGTAAGCGTACCAGTAACTGCATCAGTATCAGCAAGGTCGAGTGCACCCCATCCATATGTCGCCGCCCCAGTTACGCGAAGCACCTGCCCCACTGTTGAAGAGTTTGTGATTGCGGTTACTGGACCAGTTCCATTTCCCTGTAGAAGTCCAGTTAGGTTGGTAGCACCCGTACCTCCAGACGATACTGCTAGTGCAGCATTTAATGAAAGCTGATCGAAGAATACCGTAGATCCAGTGGTTACATCCTGGTCCATCGCGTATAGCTCATTCGCTCCTTGTCCTGTGTTAAGCGTTGCGAAGGTTGGTGCTGCAGTTGTTCGGATGTCCTGGATTGTATTGAGAGTTCCTGAGGAAACTGTTAGAGAGGTACCTGTGAGGTCAGTAACAGTTTCTCCATTTACGTTGATGCCCGCGCCGAAGGTTGTGAGACCTGAGAAGAGTCCGGTTCCAGCGACACCAAGTGTTGCTCCTGGAGTAGTAGAACCGATACCCACATTGCCGCCGAAAGTAATGCGCATCGCCTCAGTCAGGGTGGAATCAGTGCTGGTGCGGCGTGTGCTGAAACTAAGGTCACCAGCGCCATTATTGCTTCCGTTCAATATATAGCTTTTAATGGCCGCGAAACTTCGTATCTGACCAGCGTTACTGGCACCAAAGAGTACTGCCCCACCGTTTCCGACACTTGAACCAGTATCGGCAAGCTGCAAAGTACCACCCAGTGCACCTGTTGTATCTAATGAGGCTGTTGTCTGACCTGCACCGTATACGGAAACTTGCGCGGCTGGGCTAGCAGTGCCGATACCAACATTACCCACTGAATCAATCCGCATGCGCTCAGTACCACCTGTTGTATTAGAGTTTGCGGCTGTATAGAACTGAATTGTTGTGAAGGCGTTTCCAAGACTGGTGCCTCCTCCGAGGCTAAGTGCCGCTCCAGTCAAAGTAGTTGCATCTCCAATCATCATAGTGAGAGGCTCCTCAGAGTTTGTGTAGTGCATTGCTCCCCATCGAGTGAACTTACGAGTGGCGTTTGTTACATTGTTTCCACCAATAAATGCGAAGCTTGGGTTTACGGCATACAGCGATGCTCCTGCACTGCCTGATGGAATTGTGCTAGCCGAAACTCCCGCCATTATCTTGCTCGTCGCAGCAACATCTCCAGCGACATCTAGTGTTGATGCTGGTGATGTAGTACCGATACCGATGTTGCCTGTCACGCCATCAAGTACGAACAATGACTCAGAAGTACTTTGTCCGGTATTCCATATTGCAAACTTGTTTCCGCCGATTGGATAGCTGCTGTTAGTAGCTCCAAAAGTGAAGTTGCCTGAAGTTGCTCCCGTGTTCGCGAGTGTTATGTGGGGATTTACACCACTAAGTGAGAGCAATGATCCAGGTGATGTAGTACCAATACCAAGATATCCAGCTGAAGAAATTCGCATTCTCTCCGTACTAGCTGTATTTGTTCTGAATGAAATGTTTCCGCTATTAAGCTCGATTGCAGATTGCGCACCTCCACCATATATAAGTGATGCGGCATCGCCTGAACCATCAACCGTGGTACCAATGAATGTTGCCGCTCCAAGACCGTCAGTACGACGTGCAAGGGTAACCTTTCCAGCAAGACCGTATCCTGAGTTACCCAAGTATCCATATGCAGTACCTCCGGTAGCAACTGAGCGAACACTTCCCACTACCTCCAGTGCTGTTTGCGGTGTTGTAGTACCAATACCGACGTTTCCATTTGTAGCAATCCACATTACTGACCCTGCAGACGTTGGAGTTGCTGAGCCGCCTGCAAGGTTAGGCGTAAATCCTATTCCTCCGTATGCTGCAATTTGAAGTGATGCATTAGACACATCATTCTGGCGAGAGAGGCCAAATAGTGGACTTCCTCCAGTTGAGTTGTATGCAGTGAACTGTGATGTACCTACCATTCGTATGTTACCAGCCACTTCTAGCTTGTCAGTTACTGCTTCCTGACCGATACCGACGTTTCCAGTAATATATCCGGATCCTAGTACAGAAAGAGTTTGCGAAGGCGATGTAGTCCCGATGCCGACGTTGCCGTTCGCAAGGATGCGCATACGCTCATTAAGCGTTGTGCCAAGGCTGTTACTAAACACAATGTCAGTACTACCTGCCCCGCCCACATCAGTTCGATCTGCCAAGAATGATGCGCCTACAGTTGTATTCGTAACTGTGCCAGAAGTACTCAAGAGCAGCTCGCTATCACCCACGGCATTTGTGTTTTGAACCTTTAGGGTTATGGCGCCCGTTGAATTGCCAAGAACGTGTAGCAGATCGTCAGGACTCGCTGTTCCTACACCGACATTTCCTCCAGAAGCGTTAAGTGCAAGGTTGCCTGGACTTCCTGAAGTGTATACCTGAATGTTTCCAACTGAAGCAGAGTGGGAGAGACGGATAACGCTATTTTGACTGAATCCAAAATCACTTGTTCCAAGCACGGTAAGTGCATTTGAGCTTGGCGCAGTATTGATTCCTACATTACCAGCCAGGTAGCTTGTGCCCGCGACACTTAGTACTGATGAGGGCGAAGTGGTACCGATACCGACGTTTCCTGTTGAAAGCACAGACAATCGCGCTGCTCCTCCTGCAACTGTATCAATTCTGGTGCCATTTTGGACGAGGTAGTAGCCAAGCGATGTAGAATTTCCGAATACATAACTACCGCCGCCTGTTGCAGTATCTGTATACACATTACCTGTTGCGTATGAGTTACCCGCAACTGAAAGCTTGTAGCTTGTTGAAGGTGCGGTAGTACCAATTCCAAGATTACCTGCAGTAGTGAGTACCATTCGTGGAGAGCTGGTCAGCAGTGAACCGGTAGCGAATGTAAACGCGTCGCCATTTGCCTGGTCGTTACCCATAGACCACTTAACTGAAGAGTCGTTGTAGAACCGAATCATGTTCTGCAATGCTCCACCAGTGTTTACGTTCTTAAGGTCAACAACGTTGTACTGGTTCGTAGTAGTAAAGCTTGCCAACGCAGATCCTGTTGAATACACGTCGAGCTTGTATGCAGGAGATGTAGTACCTAGACCAACGTTTCCTGTTGTGTGTGCAATAAAGAGTCTCGATGTGCTTGAGCCACCCTCGTTTCCTGTTGCAGTGCGAACATTGAAGCTGTTTACCATCACCGTTAGGTCACGATATGACGACCCAGCACCATCACTATCTAGTGAGTAGATGTTTGCGCCCGATCCGGTAACCGAGCCGAATCGTAGGTTACCTGTTATATCAAGTTTCTGAGCAGGAGCTGCAGTTCCGATACCGACGTTGCCTGTGCTGGAGAGGCGCATAAGCTCAGAGAACGTGCCGCTACCGTTCTGAGTGCCCCAAGTAGTGGCAGCACCCGAACCTGCAAAATTACGAAGTTCTGTACCATACACGCCAAAGCCGTACTGTACGGTAGCGGTTGAATATAGATGAATCTTATCGCCTGTAGTCTGCGCAAAGGTGAGAGCTGCAGTTGGAGAGGTTGTACCAATACCGACGCTGCCTTGAACGATAAGTCCATTTGTAGGCGCAACAGTTGTTGTATACGAACTACCGATAGACGTGCCACCAGCGACCGTAAGAAGATTGTTCTGAACGTTTGTACCAATTCCTACATTGCCATTGCCGCGAACACTGAAAACAGTTCCCGTATTCCCCACGGTCATGTAGTACGAACCTCCAGCTATCGTTCCGTCTGAGTTGGTGAGAGATAGGCCAGTAGAAGCTGAAGCACTGGTCATATTTATATTTGCAACCGTTTGCCCTCCTGTTCCTGCA
>JAHJIK010000025.1 GCA_018823385.1 Patescibacteria group bacterium
CTGCAGCAGCTCCCGCCGCAAGAACACCTGCGCCAATACCTGCTGCCATTGCTACATCATTTCCCTTCTTCGCTGCTGTTTTCTTAGCCTTAGCCATAACTATAAAATTATTTAGTACTTTTCTTAGAACGTTTGAGTAATCCCTTTCCCATTTTTGTAAACACCGTAACAAGCGTTGCAGCTTTCATGCCTTCACGCTTGATAACAGTGCGAGCTTCTGCGATGTCACCTCGAATGGCAAGTGCTTCTTCTTCAACTTCTTCCGCTATTCGATCAACTGTTCGCAAAAACTTAAAGAGCATAATCAATACCACAATCACGCAGACTGACACTGCGACCACCGCAAGTGTGGTCACAACAAAAAATATGTCCATTTTTAGAATGTCTTCCATCTGTATATATAAGGATATGAGAAAAGCCACGACCTGTATAGGGCCGTGGCTCTCTCAAATGCACGTTTCTGTGGATTACCCGTCAATGAAGGTTAGTGCCATACCACCCTTTCCTGCACGACCAGTTCGGCCGATTCGGTGTGTGTAGTCCTCATAGGTTGCCGGTAGGTCATAGTTGATGACGTGTGACACACCTGAGATATCAAGTCCACGAGCAGCAACGTCAGTCGCTACCAGCACATCTACATGGTCAGCCTTGAAGAGCGATAGGGCCTTCTGACGCTTTCCATGTGTTTTGTCTCCATGAATTGATTCGGCACGAATACCTGATCGTACAAGGTCACGGGTCATTCGCTCAACACCAAACTTAGTGCGTCCGAATACCAATGTCTTCTCAAAATCAGGGCGCTTTAGAAGCTCCACTAGTTTGTTGAACTTCTCTTCACCTCGTCCAGCACGAACAACGTCCTGGTCGATAGTTGAAGCAGTGTCTCGTGTCTTTACCATCACGCGTACTGGGTCATTCAAGAAGGAACCGATAAGGTTCTCAATCTCACGTGACATTGTAGCGGAGAAGAAAAGAGTGTGACGGTTCTCAGGCATGTGTCCAAGAATGAATCGCATGTCTGGGATGAATCCCATATCAAGCATTCGGTCCGCCTCGTCGAGAACAACCGTTCCAAACTTAGAGAGATCAAGTTCTCGTCGCTCCATAAGGTCCTTAAGACGTCCTGGAGTTCCGATAACAAATGCTGGCTTGCGACGTAGTACACGAATCTGAGGATCAATACCTGCTCCACCCACACACACAACTGAGTTAAGGTTGAGGCGCTTTGAGAAGCCGTAGAATTCCTGCTCGATCTGAATAGCAAGCTCACGTGTCGGTACCATGATAAGTACACGCTCGTTAGCGTTCTTTAGTACCTTGTCGATTAGGGGGATAAGGAAGGCTGCGGTCTTTCCAGTACCGGTCTGTGCCATTCCTACAATGTCCTTACCAGCAAGTACGTGAACGATAGACTGATCCTGAATAGGTGTCGGGTTTACATATCCCTTAGAGATAATGTTGTCCTTGAGTGCCTGCTCAACTTCGAAATCTACGAATGCGTGCTCTGGTACGTATGCTGGAGTTTCTGCAGCAGGAACAGCCTTGTTAATAAGGCGTGATAGGTCTACTTGCATCTCCTGGAAGCCGCGCTTTCCGCCACGACCACCACCACCTTGTCGTGGTGAAGGGCGTCCGCCTGAGCTTCGGTGAATTCCATCTCCTGAGGTACGTCGGCTTGAGCCTCCGCCTCGCATAGGATTACTTTTAAATCGTCCTGCAGAAGAACTTCCCTGCGGAGGACGGCGCCCGTCAAGGCGTCGAATGTATGTTGTTGCCATATGGCTATATATTTTCTAATGCCGGGCGCGCGAAGAGCGCTGGGTGCGCTCGAGAGCCCAAAGCGTGGTTAATCAACTGTCTCGTCTCGTTTCAGGCATTTCTTCCGAAGAAGGTCCAGCTGCCGGGTCTCGAGATATTCGCTCAAGACAGGAAAACCATTGGAGAACTGTTGTGGGAGTATTATGGCATATACGGGTGTGTATTGCAAATGGCAAAAGGGACCCCATCTTGCGACGAGGCCCCCTTGGGTTACTTCAGAAGTTGGACTAAAAAATAGTCACTTCTTCGAAGTGGACTGAATGCCAACTTTGGCCGCCAGTTCAGTCTGTCCTTGCCATACTCATATTGAGCGGCAAGGATGCCGAGTTGACGTTCGGTGCCCGAAGTCTTGATTGCGTGGCCAGCAAAAAGGAAGCACCACTCTTTTTCCGCGATAGTACATTGCCGTCTGAGATCTCCCCATTCTCCCAGAGCCTGATACGAGGCAAGCCCGAGAAGTGTGAAAACTGTACCGTTTTCAGGACACGTATACAGTAGTGAAAAGAAGTTGTTTCTCGTTAATCCAGAGATATCTGAGAAGCGAACCCCGACCACTTTTGATAGTTGTAGCGAATCACCGTCAACGCGGACCACCTTGGTGCCCTCCCATCCGTCTCTGCTGAAGTCACGTTTCGGGAGTGCCAACTCCTGATCAATCTCAAAGATTGGCGTGTACGATAGTTCCACAACACCTCCTCCTCTTTCTCGTTGATGTTCAACTCTGCGGTCACTATACGCACCTGTGAAGTAGGCGCAAGCCTATTAAATAGGCTTCTTTCCTTGGATGATACGTACGAGCACCACCACAATAGCAATAACGAGAAGAAGATGGATGAATCCACCAATCGTATATGATGTTGCAAGGCCCAGAAGCCAAAGGATAACGAGTATTGCTGCGATTGTATAAAGCATATAGGTATATTTTATGGGTAAACAGCAAGTCTCTTCTTGCGTTCCCACTACAATACAAAATACTAGTTGAAGAAATCATGAAGGCGTCCTCGCTGAGGACGCCTTTGCAATAATTCATCTATTTGAATTCTGGCAGAATCTTGTCAGCCGTAAGCATGTGATACAAAAAAGTTCGTGCTGTTGGGCTGGGTACCGGGTCCGTCATACGGTCCTGGAAAAAGTCCTTAACCGCCAGCCGAAACCTTTCATCACACACTATACATTCGGACTGAAAAACCAAAAGTTGAAGCTGAAGGAACAATCTAGCCCCCTTATTCAACGGAGTGCCTTCAATGTGCGCAAGTTCCTTTCCGTCTCGACTATAAAAACGAGCACCCCTGAGAAGCAGTTGGTCCTCATTCAGCCCATCTTTGTTGTCGACTTTCAGTTGGAAAGCGACATTGGCGATATTTGATTTCGTGCCCATGAGGCCTCCTAATCAGATGTGTACATTCAGGAATGAATATACAATAGAATAAAAAAGAAACAAGCTCCACGTCTATGGAGCTTGTTTCTTTACGCACAAAATATATTAACTCTTCTTCCCCTTTGAACGCTCACTTTCAGTAAGCCCTTGTTTTCGAAGACGAACTGATACAGGAGTGATCTCAAGGTATTCGTCGTCAGTCATCACTTCAAGACCGCGCTCGATAGTAAGAGTGTAGGCAGGTACAAGGTTAATAGCCTCATCGTTTCCAGATGAACGAACGTTGGTCTGGTTCTTTCCCTTAGTAGGGTTTGCAACCATTTCTTCACCCTTTGAGGTGTTTCCGATAACCATACCTTCGTACACCTCAGTCGCAGGAGCAATGTAGAGAACTCCACGATCCTGAAGACCCCATAGGGCATATCCAAGTGCCTTTCCAGTTGCCATTGAGATCATTGATCCAACCTGACGCTTCTTGATTTCACCTGCGTATGGCTTGAAGCCAATAACACGTGAAGAAAGGATTCCCTCTCCCTTGGTATCAACCACAAACTGGTTGCGGTATCCAAGAAGTCCACGTGTTGGTCCTTCAAGAGTAAGGCGTACTGAGTTGTCGTTCTGTACAAGGTTCATGAGAACGAATGCACGAGTACCGAGTCGCTCGATAATAGCTCCCTGGAATTCTGAAGGGGTGTCGATAGTAACTTCCTCGTACGGCTCAAGCTTCTGGCCTTCCTCCTCACGGATAATTACCTGTGGCTGTGATACCTGCATTTCGTATCCTGCTCGTCGCATGTTCTCAAGGAGAATAGCGATGTGGAGCTCACCACGTCCTGATACCTTGAAGGCATCCGGTGATACGAAATCAACCTTAAGTCCAACGTTAACCTCAAGCTCGCGCTCAAGATATTCACGAAGCTGTCGGCTTGTTACGAACTTTCCTTCACGTCCCGCAAACGGAGAGTTGTTAACCAAGAAGTTAACGGTAATGGTTGGCTCATCAATTGCAATTGCTGGCATTGGCTCAACAGACGCATCAGTAGTAATGGTTTCACCAATGTATGCATCAGTGATACCGGCTACGATAACAATGTCACCAGCTCCTGCCTCCTCAACATCTACACGATCAAGTCCTTTGAAGGTAAAGAGCTTAGTGATTTTGTTGTTACGACTTGTGCCGTCTGGTTTTTTAACAATTACGTTTGCACCAGCGCGAACAACACCCTCGTACACGCGTCCGATAGCGAGTCGTCCAAGGAAGTTGTCGTATGCCAGGTTAAAGGTCTGAAGCTTTAGAGGCTTTGCGGCACTCTCATCACTTGAGGTAGGCGCAACCTTTTCAAGGATTACATCAAGAAGCGGTGTAAGGTCTTTTCGCTCATCATCAAGGTTTCGCATTGCAACTCCTTCGCGACCAATAGCGTATACCGTAGTGAAGTCTGACTGCTCGTCTGACGCTCCAAGCTCAAGGAAGAGCTCAAGCACCTGCTCCTCAGCACGAGCTGGATCAGCTGCTGGCTTATCAATCTTGTTGAGCACTACGATTGGATGCAGTCCAAGCTCAAGAGACTTCTTCAATACGAAACGAGTCTGCGGCATTGGTCCTTCCTGTGCGTCCACGATAAGAAGCACTGAGTCGATAGAACGGAGCACGCGCTCAACCTCTGAACCGAAGTCGGAGTGTCCTGGGGTATCAACAATGTTGATTTTCGTTCCCTTGTACTCAATAGAAGTATTCTTTGAGTAAATAGTGATACCTCGCTCGTGTTCGAGTGAGTTTGAGTCCATTGATACACCTTCAGCTGCAGCACCAGTCTGCTTCATAATGGCATCGGTAAGCGTAGTCTTGCCGTGGTCCACGTGAGCGATAATTGCAATGTTTCGTATTTCCATAAAATAAAAGTGGCCCGGTGGCCGTTATATTCACAAAATACCTTTATATATGCAATGCGTCAAACCTATTTAAGGTATCTGCGTATATTGGCCAGATGCTCTGAATACGTCTTAGAGCAGTGTATCTGCCCTTTTCCATCATGTAGGTAGTACAGACAGCTGGTTGCTGTTGGGTTAAGAGCTGCCGCAATTGAGGCGAGACCCGGGTTCGCAATCGGATGGGGCGGCAAACCTTTGTACTGATAGGTATTAAAAGGTGAATCTAAATACTTATCCTCAGACTTTGGAATAGGCCACCAGCCGTTCTCCTCTGTTCC
>JAHJIK010000026.1 GCA_018823385.1 Patescibacteria group bacterium
AGTATTCTTCCCAGAAGACGACTCTAACTTTATATATGTAGAGGTTGAAAAGCCTCAAGGATCTGAGCTGGCACAAACTGACCTTTCCGTTCGTGAAGTGGAAGAGATTCTGTATGTAGATGCTCGTGTTGAGTCATTCGTAACGGAAGTTGGTTCAGGGAGTCAGTTTGGCGCTGGTGGATCTGGTTCAAAACTAGCAAACATCACCGTTAACCTTAAGGACTCTCGAAAGCAGACCAGCCAGGAAATTGCGCAAGATATGCGTAAGGACTTTGAGCCCATTACCTCAGCGCGCATCAGCATCTCACAGCCTTCAGGCGGACCACCTTCTGGTGCACCTGTACTTATCACGTTCTCAGGCGATGATCGACTTGCTCTAACGGAAGCTGTTGAGCGTGCAGAGCGCATTCTGTCAGACATTCCAGGCACCTCAGAGATCACCACAAGCACTCGTACGGATAGCGCTGAGTTCGTTGTGAAGCTTGATACTGCAAAAGCTGCTCAGCTTGGTGTACAGCCTGCGGTAGTAGCCGACACACTCCGAACCGCTTTGTATGGAAGCAAGGCGACGGATGTTCGTACCGGTACTGATGACATCGAGGTTCGTGTACTTCTAGACCTCAACCCGACATACCAAGACCCAAGCGAGACAAATACGGTCACTATTGATGCTGTGCGAGAACTTACGGTGCCTGGCCTTCAGGGACCAGTGCCACTCGCATCTATTGCAACCATTACATATGGATCTGCTAACACCGCTATTAAACACGAGGATGGCGTGCGCACTGCTACCGTTCAGAGCACGCTTGCTCCTAAAGGAAACGCTATTGCCGTTACTCAAGCATTCCAGCAACAGATTGCCGAATCACCTCTTCCTGAGGGTGTGACTATGAACGTGGGTGGAGAGACTGAAGATGTTGGTCAGACGTTTACTGAAATGTTTATCGCACTTATTGCGGGAGCCGCTCTCATGCTTGCGATTCTGGTCCTTGAGTTCAACTCATTCCGTCACTCACTGTACCTACTCCTTCTCATTCCACTATCACTCATCGGCGTACTCTTTGGTCTTATGATTACCGGACAGCCACTTTCATTCCCTTCTATGTTGGGTGTGATTGCTCTTGCTGGAGTGATTATCAACCACGCCATTATCCTCATGGACTCGATTGCACGTATTGGACGCGAGAACCCTGAGCAGACACTAACCGACGTGGTTGTTGAGGCAGCATCTATTCGCTTCCGCCCTATCGTTCTTACGACCGTTACAACTGTGGTTGGTATGATTCCCCTTTCACTTGCCTCTGCTCTCTGGGGTCCACTTGCCTTCACTATTATGTTTGGTCTTACTTTCGCTATGGTACTTACACTAGTACTCGTACCTGTTCTCTACCACCGATGGCCAGGAAAAGAGGTGCTGGCCCACTTCAAGCCGGAGACTATTTCTTCATAAAAATCTTATCTCGGACCCCTTCACAAATACGCTATAGTTTTTACACTATACGTATATGCGAGCACTAGTGGTTGATGATGAAGGAAGCGTTCGAGACCTCCTCACCCAAAACTTACGTTCCAAGTGTTTTGCTGTTGATACAGCGAAAGATGGGGCTGAAGGTTCATATATGGCACGGACAAACGAGTATGACATTATCATTCTCGACAACATGATGCCGGAGAAGAATGGGGCGACGGTATGTGCTGAAATTCGTGCCACCGGAAGAACAGTTCCCATTTTAGTCCTCTCTGTTCTTTCAGATACTTCACGCAAGATAGAGCTGCTTAATGCGGGTGCAGATGACTATATGACTAAGCCCTTCTCGTTTGAAGAGCTCATGGCCCGCATACGTGCGCTACTTCGTCGACCGTCAAAGCTTGAAGGAGATATTTTGACGCTTGATGATCTTGAACTAGATACCAAGACCCAGACACTTAAGCGAAGTGGGGTTGATATCTACCTCACCCGCAAGGAGTTTATGTTGCTTGAGTATTTGATGCGTAATCAAGGTGCAGTTCTATCCCGCGGCATGATTATGGAGCATGTATGGGACATGGACAGTGACCCGTTCTCCAACACAATCGAGTCCCATATTCTTTCCTTACGAAAGAAACTTCACCTGGAAGGTACACCTAAACTTATTCAAACTGTACCAGGGCGGGGATACAAGATTGATGGGTAGTTCTTCATATTTATTTTATATTCTCTTTAGATTCATTTGTGCGGGATAGAATACTATATTTCTAGAAGTTCTTATGGAGAGTGAGAGATGAGTACAACCAGGGACATCGTGATACTAGTTGCTACAACGCGAAAGGAAAAACAAGAGGCAATTGAATACATAAATACTAGAATGATCGAAGTGTTTCAGTGCGATCCTCCAGAGACCACCGGGCTAATTCTTGTCGGAAAACAGAACGACATTCCTGTGGCCTCTATAGTAATGTATGCACCTGACCCAGCCTCAAAGCTCCCTCTTGAGATGCGTTACGACTTCTGTAAGAATTCTATTGATGAAATCAGATCAGAGGTAGTCGAAGGTAGCCGTTGGCTTGCTTCTATTCCAGACGTTTCGCTTCTAATCCTCAAAACTGCCGCCGAGATATCTCTGCAACTGGGTAAGAAGTATATGTTGATTGAAGCCAAAGAGTATTCAGTTAAAAGGTTGAGGCAGCTTG
>JAHJIK010000001.1 GCA_018823385.1 Patescibacteria group bacterium
CCGAAGCCCTGGCCAACCGCATGCAGGCCCAGCACGCTGAAGCCACGGCGCTGCCGCCCGATACAGCAGACACTGTTAACTTCGGCTTCGACGCTGAGGAGAACGGTGATCTAAAGATCAAGTCTTCAAGCAACGATCCTGAGTCATCAATTCTTATCGCTGATGAGAACAATGAGTCAGAGGAGTACACAGTATTCGTGTTTGATCTTGATAACCAGGATCAGGCAGACAGCCTTGTAACTGACATCACTGTTGGTATCACAAGCTCTACTGATGGAGACGACTTCATCCGCCGTGCAACACTTGTTGTTGACGGAGATGAGTACGATGGAGACATCAACGCTGACACTATCGAATTCACCGACCTCGACACTGAGATCGCTGGAGACGACCGTGTTGAAGTTGAGCTTATGATCACTCTTGTTTCTGACGCTCCTAGCGCAACTGCAACCTTCACTATTGCTGGTGCAGACATCGACGCTGAGGGTGTTGATTCTGGTGACGACGCTAACGTGACTGGTTCTCAGTCTTCTGAGACTCACACTGTAGCTCTTACTGGAGTAGCTGTTGAGGCTGGTTCTACTTCAATCAGCAGCAACGACACAGAGACTGTAGGTACATTCCGAATTGAGTTCGAGATTACAGCACTTGAGGATGATCAGTATATCTTCAAGGGAGCTGATAACGCTTCTTCTTCAACTTCAGGTGTAATCTACACAATCTACGCTGGTAACACCGCTACTACTTCGTTCTACGGAACTGCAAGCGACCTACTTCAGTCAACAGCTGATGATAGCGACAACGGTGATTACTACGTAATCCAGTCTGGTGACACTGAGACATTTACTCTCACTGTTACACTTGATCCAACTGCAACAGGCCTCTACTTCGTAGAACTTAATGCTGTACGTTACGATCCAGACAACGCTGAAGACACTTCTGCAATCGACGACGATACTTACACAGTACCGAACGACGCTGACTTCCAGACTTCAGCACAGTCTCTACAGGCAGGATCATAGTTAACGTACGAGAGTAATCTCGAACCTAACTAAACCTAGTCTTTAGAAGCAAAACCCCCGCCTTGTGCGGGGGTTTTGCGTTATATACAAAAGCCACTCCTGAACGGGGTGGCTTTTGTGATATTCTGAATGAAGCATGGATTACTTCTTCCACTTTATGAGGTTTGTAAGCGGGTTTGCTCTCATTCTCGCAATCTCCTTGGTAATCTTCCAAATCACCGGCAGCTTTTAGTTGTATTTATTGACTCTTTCAGGTATTGTAGTTCTTGTACGGACCGAAGACAGTAGGCAGCCCCGATGGGGCAGAAGACCTGCCGAGGGACGAACAGAAGCCGCAAGGCGTTCTGGTCGACTTGTCTCCAATGGTCTTGCTACGGCAAGACTTGTTTCGTTTCCGTACGACTATTACTAAGATTGCAAAATCTATGGCAATCACGAAAGAAAAAAAGAAAGACGTCATAGGAAAGGTTGGTGAAGCTCTGGAAGGAGCTGCATCAGTTGTGTTCGTTCACTTCAAAGGCCTTTCAGTATCTGATACATCCGCAATGCGTAAAGCATTGAAAGAGGAGGGAATCAGCTACTACGTTGCGAAGAAGACGCTTCTAAAGCGCGCTTTGAGCGACAAGGGATATGCCGGTACGCTTCCTGTTCTTGATGGGGAGATCGCTATCGCATGGAGCGAAGGAGATGTAACTGCACCAGCGCGTGCAATCTACGAGCACGGGAAAAAGCACAAGGATGCACTTTCAATTGTTGGAGGTGTATTTGAGGAAGCATATCTCGACGCTGTAGCAATGACCGCTATTGCAACCATTCCGCCGGTTCCTGTTCTCCGTGGTATGTTCGTGAACGTAATCAACTCTCCTATACAGGGATTGGTTATCGCTCTCGATCAGATTCGCGAGAAGAAGGCCGCTTAGTATTACGAGCATAAGACTTATATATGGCAGACGAAGAAATCAAGCAGGAAGAAGTTGCAGCCGAGGAGGCTCCAGCTGAAGAGGCTGCTGCACCAGAGGCTCCAGTAGCTGAGGAGGCAGAAGTTGAAGTTCCAGCTAAATTCAAGAAACTTGTTGAGGAGGTTGAGAGCATGACTGTTCTTGAGCTATCTGAGCTCGTTAAGGTATTCGAGAAGAAGTTTGGTGTATCTGCTGCAGCGGTTGCTGTTGCAGTCCCAGCTGCTGCAGGTGCTGCTGCTGACGATGGTAAGTCAACTGTTACAGTTGAGCTTACTGACGCTGGCGCAAACAAGATCTCAGTCATCAAGGCTGTGAAGGAGGCACTTGCTCTCGGACTTAAGGAGGCGAAAGATCTCGTTGACGGCGTTCCATCTGTTCTTAAAGAAGAGATTGAGAAAGCAGAAGCTGACGAGCTTAAGAAGAAGATTGAGGAGGCTGGAGGAAAGGTTACTTTTAAGTAATCCAAACCCACTTCTGAGAACAAAAAAGCCCCATTTGGGGCTTTTTTGTTGCTGTACGTCAAGACTTGTTTTTACCCCACGTTGATGGAACAATCGAATTACATGGACCCACTTGCTAAATTGTTTGGATCAGCCGCCCGCCTTAAACTCCTACGACTGTTTATCTTTAATGAAGACACACAGCTAACACTTGCAGAAGCCGCAACGCGAACACGCGTACCAAAGGATGCTGCACGTAAAGAAATAAATGCGCTCGTTACTGCCGGTGTTTTAAAGAAGAAGACAGGGAAGGCGCCGCTACTATTTAGTGTTAATAAGAAGTTTGCATACTTTGATCCACTTTCTATTTTCCTTCGCGACACGACAAGTGTGAGTGATGGTGGAATTGTATCTGCCCTAAAGAAGGCGGGTAGTCTTCGTCTTGTTGTTCTTACTGGTTTGTTTACCAATGTTCTTGAATCAAAGATAGATATTCTGGTGGTGGGGGACAAGCTAGAAGACCGTCCACTCGAGTCTGCTATTCACATGCTTGAAGCAGAGCTGGGAAGAGAGCTTCGATACGCAGCATTCACCACAATGGACTTTAGATACCGTGTCGGCGTGTACGATCGACTCATCAGAGACGTGATGGATTATCCGCACCGTGCCATTCTCGACAAGATAGGAATATAGGGCCTATCCACACGCCCTCAATTATGAGGCCCCCATACTGCTACACTTATAAGTAAGCAGGGTTACCTGCGGCCGAATTACCGGAAAATAACCTTACAGGTCACGCACACAAATTATGTTTCTAACTACTTGGGCGGAGGTCCTCAACCAGTCCTTCCAGAACTTGTTCTACGGACTTGTTGCATTCCTCCCCAACTTACTCGTTGCGCTTATTATCTTCATCCTTGGATGGCTCGTTGGAGTTGGCCTTGGACGTGTCGTAGCGCAGGTGATCAACTCTCTCAAGGTTGATCAGGCACTTCGCGCTGCTGGCGTTGAGCGCGTTCTTGAACGCGCTGGATTTAAGCTTTCTTCAGGAGCGTTCCTCGGAATGCTTGTGAAGTGGTTCTTCATCATCGTGTTCCTCGTGGCTTCTCTCGAGGTACTCGGTTTGAGCCAGGTAACACAATTCCTTACGATCGTCGTTCTTGGCTACCTGCCACACGTAATCGTAGCGGTTCTTATCCTTCTTGTTGCAGCAGTTATTGCTGAGGCAGCACAGCGATTGGTGTCAGGAGCAGCACGCGCTGCAAGCCTTTCATCTGCGAACCTTCTTGGTTCAATCGCACGCTGGGCTATCTGGATCTTCGCACTTCTTGCGGCTCTAGATCAGCTAGGAGTTACGCCGTTCGTGCAGACCCTCTTTACTGGACTGGTAGTTGCACTCGCTTTGGCGTTTGGACTAGCGTTTGGTCTTGGAGGTCAGCAGGAAGCAGCTCGCTATCTTGAAAAGATGCGAGAGCAGATTAAGGACTAGGCGTTACGCTTAGACCCAGCAAAACCGCCCTCAGCAGTGGGGGCGGTTTTGTATTTGCATGCTTTTGTTGACACGCCATATGCAGTCATATATACTCCTTTTACGTGTTTACATATAAGAAATTAACCAAACGGAGCGGATAGCCAAAGGCTGAAAGGCTGGATGGTTTGGCCGCCCCGCACGGGGCTTTTTTCTTGGAGGAAACACGTGAACCTTAACAATTGAATATGCATAGGTAATCAATACCGCATCACTTAGGTGGTGCGGGTAGATAGTGCAAAAATCACAGAGAAATAAAGTTAAGTGGTGTTCAGGTTTCCGCACAGGAAACGTGAAGGGTGCACGGTGGATGCCTAGGCTTGTAACAGCGATGAAGGACGTGACTAATCTGCGAAATGCTTCGGGGAGGCGATATGTGGCCTTTGATCCGGAGGTGTCCGAATGGGGAAACCC
>JAHJIK010000027.1 GCA_018823385.1 Patescibacteria group bacterium
CACGTTCAGAACAATTGACTGGAAGGGGCTTGCTTTTGAACTCCATTGGTTAAGGCTTCAGATACCCAAGGCTACAATATCCGGAGTTTCACTAGGTATAGAAAGAGCCGCTTTGTAGCGGCTCTTTCTATGTTCTTTGCTAATACACCACTAATGCATACCTACCATTACCAGCATCCAGAGCGCCATCGCTATCATCATGAGATTCTCAGTGAGAGATAGGAAGCCGAGCGGAACATTACTGTTTCCACCGACACAGGCACATTTGAGTTCTCGCTTGTCGATGTAGACGGCCTTGAACACAGATACTGCACCAATGATTCCAATGAACAGCGCAACTGGAATTGATAGCCAAGACAATGCGCCTGCCACCATGAGTGCTCCCGCTCCAAGTTCTGCATATGGGTATATATATCCATACCGAACCCAGCGACGAGCAAGCAGATCATAGTTCAGGAACATACTGGAGAAGCTCTCAATGTCTTGGAGCTTAAGCATGCCGAGTACCATCATTGAGAGAGCGATGAACCATTGCACTGTTTGCAGGGTAAGCAAGTTTCCGTACGTTGCGTAGCTTACTGCCAAAGCCATGAGGGCTGTGGTAGCAAACACTACTACAACGGGCGTATACGTCGTGCCCTTAGGATCGCGCACTTTCATGCCTAACGACTTACGCAGATCATCATACCCACCAATTCTTTTGTCGTTAATGAAGATTTGCGGTGTCGATTCTACAGAGTGATCAGCCTTGAATGCATCCACTTCCTGACGGGTGTGAAGTATTCGATCATCGACTTCATACCCACGCTTCCTTAGAAGCCAGCGAGCTTTCAGACCATACGGACAGGTATGGTCTGGTAGCACCATTCGGTAGAGGATCGCTGTTCGTTTAGTAGTCTGGTTCATAACGCATGCAGTCTCTACTTAGTTCCCGTACCAAGCCTTTTGCCAGTCCTGCATCTCTTTGATCTCGGTGTTCTGTGCAGAGATGATGTTCTTTGCAAGATCCTTTATCTCTTGATGCTTTGCATCTTTGAGAGCTGCCTCTGCCATTACTACTGCTCCCTGATGGTGCATAATCATCTCACTCAAGAAAGCTTGATCAAATGCATCTCCTGTTTTTCCAGAGAGACCTTGCATCATAGAATCCATTTCTCCCTGCATCCCGTTCATTGAACCTCCCATAGTCGTACCGTCAGCCATCATATGGCCTCCGGTAGTTGCCGCAGGTTCCGGGGCCTTGTTCATAGCAAGTGCATAACCCCCACCAGCGCCAATAATAAGAGCAACGAGTCCTTCAACAATCACATTTTTTCCATGGAGTTTAGTTAAGTGAAATAAAGATAATTAGAGGGTTTCTATGGCACTCTCGGATTTAGGAGACCGCTTGAGAAGAGTTCTTGAAGGAAAGGTGGTACTGGGTAGGAACGTCTTCGGTTCCCCGGTGGATGTTCAGGTTTTGGAACAATGAGCCAAATCCAGGCGAGCGCGAAGATTGGTAGGGCAAACGTGAGAATCTCGACGAGAGTAATCGTAAATGTATTCTGCCAGCTCGTTATGTGATCCATGACCGACATTGGGCAGATTGAGGTCTCGCCCTTCATGAACGGACAGCCGCCCATACTGTGATCCATGGGCATCGCCATGGTGAAAAGCATCAGGAGAGGAACTACTACTATCAAAGCCAGGGCTGACCACGATAGGAGTTTCTTTATCTGCGCAGTCATACCTCTATTCTATACCTATTAAGAAGGGATAAAAGGTACAATATCTATAAGTATTATCAGTTCGCATAAACTAATATTTCTATAAATATGAGAGATGCCTCCTACAGCAAACTAGCTCTCATGGCCGGACTCCATGTAGTCGCCATGTTCGTCCTCATGTTTGCAATGGTAAACGTATTTGCGAACGCGGTTCCAAATATCAATTTTCTCTATATGGGAATCATGATGACTGCCCCTATGCTCATTCTTGAGATGCTCCTCATGGGCATGATGTACAAAGACAAGAAATTGAACAAGATCATAATTGGTATAGGGTTCGTTGTTCTCGTAGTTTCATTTCTTGCGATTCGATATCAGACTTTTGTTGGAGACAAGGGATTCCTTCAATCTATGATTCCGCACCACTCTGGAGCCATCCTTATGTGTGAGGAAGCGAAGATTACTGATCCTGAAATCAAGCAGTTGTGCCAGAACATCATCGCTAGCCAACAGCAGGAGATTGAAGAGATGAATAAGATTCTTGAACGGTTATAATTTTTTTCATATAGCAAATGAAAATCTCCCCAGTGAGCGGTTTTAATTTGCTAAATTTCTCAATCACACAAATCCATCGGTATTTTGCTGCTGGAACTGAACGGGAATAGAACCCGGATTAGTACACACCTCACCAACCCTATCGCTATTTAAGTGCGCTCAGTAGAGCCTGGAGCGAAGATGCGGCGTTGGTCGCATTTGGCTTAACGGCGCGTGCCTGACGGAGTGCTGCATCGATAGCATCGTCTACCTCAGTCCACTTCGCCTTGTTCATCGGCTTAAGGCGCGCCTCTGCGTTGTCCCACTCATATTCAAGATCGCCTATGCGGTCCTTAGCGCCAGCAAGATCGCCTTGGTTCACGAGATTGAGCGTATCCTGAGTAATGGTGCGGAACGATGAGAGGTCTCCGAGCGGTGAACTTGCTGCTGATGGCTGATTTGTGGCTGTGGGCTTCGGTGACGTTACGGCTGGGGTGCCACTAGTAGAAGCCCTAGCTGCTGTAGCCTCTTCGTCTGTCTCTGTAGCGTCACCCACTTCACCATCCTGATCTTCTACTTCTTCTTGGTCTTGGGTACCTGTAACCACAGGCGCTCCTGCTCGAAGTGATTCCTGGCGTGCATGATATCCCACTCCAGAGATAACTAGGATGAGAGCGAGCGTAATCGATGTCTGCCACAATCCACCACGACCTCCTTGAG
This sequence comes from Patescibacteria group bacterium, assembly GCA_018823385.1. GTDB lineage: Bacteria > Patescibacteriota > Minisyncoccia > Phycocordibacterales > Phycocordibacteraceae > C7867-001. Next base: position 2,961 of record JAHJIK010000027.1, read on the forward strand.
AAGTTATCTCATTCTGCACGAGTGCTGGATTGGTAACGTCCTTCTTGCTGATGGCCAGGTATATGACCGCTCCAACGATACCTGCGATAAAGAGAGCGCTCGTGACGGTTGCTCCAAGTCCTAAGCCGCCGTACTTAGTAGGCTGCGAAAGAAGATCTCCAATAGACGCTCCGAGCGGTCGCGTAAGGATATAGATCGCCCAGAACGCGAGGATGGAGTTGAGTCCCATACGCCATGCGAGAGCGAACGCAGCAATAGCAACCGCGACGATTACGCCGGTCGTGAAGTATCCGAGTCCGAGACCTTCAGCGAGCAAATCCCCTGCTGCTGTACCGAGTGCGAACGTAAAGAGAATAGCGAGCCAATAGAATGCTTCGCGCTGTCCTGTAACGATCGAATGTATCGAGAGAGTTTTCTCTTTCAGATACCACGCAATAAACGTGAGACCGAGAAGAACACTAAAGAAAATAGTACTTGCTTCGAGAGGTACACCGATAGCATCCGTAAGGTTATCCGTGACCAGAGTACCGAACACACTGATAAGCACTACCGCAGACCAGTAGATACCTGGAACGTACCGCTTCGCCTTGAACTGAAAGAACAGCGCGACGATCAGGAGAATGCCCGTTACGACGGACGTGATCGTAAGGCCCAAGTTGAGATTCACGTTTAGGAAATCTGCCGCTGTTTCACCTACCGTAGTGCCCAGAATCTTAATGATCCAGAAAAAGGCGGTTATCTCAGGAACTCTATTTAAAAGGCTACGGGCGGGGCTCTGGTCTACGGATGTCATGTATATAGGATTATGGCGGCGCAGAACGCCTTCCTAAGTACTATGCCGTTCGTCTCCATTTACTTTCAAAACGGGAGAACGATGTCGTCACTTGTCTGCCGCACAGCCTCAAAGAGCGAGGTATCGTGCGTAAGGTAATAGTAGATTGCATGACCGAAATCCGATGCCATCAAGCCAAGTCCGAGAAGCACGGTTATACCCGCCACTACACCTACAGTCTTAACCGTCTTAAATCTGTATACCGTCTGGGTCTTCTTAAGGCTTAGGTACGCACCTGCTACGAAGAGTGCGAAAAGGATAAGCCAGACTATAGGGGCTCCTTGGAAGATACTTTCAAGTGGAGATTCGATTAGGACCGCAGGACTCACTCCCTCGTTATCAAAGAAAACGTAGTCGGCGACTGAGAGCGCAATCGCTCCGACAAATATGGATAGGATGGCAAACGTCCAGAAAACCCACTTTCGCAAAAGAAAGTACCAGAAAGGACGAGGTGTTATTCCCCTATCTCGTATCTCGCTTATGACATCTTTTGAAAAGTCATCCATCGTTTCCATACTATACGCTTGTTATATTCATTTCTTGTAAGACCTTACCGAGAGCCATTTTGCCCCGAGCAATATACGTAGCTACCGTTCCTGGAGCCATTTCCAGAATATCCGAGATCTCGTCGTAGCTCTTCCCTTCGAAGAAGCGGAGTACCAAGATTTCTCTGTATTCAGGTTTCAAACGCTGTAGAGCCTTTGCGATATGCATACTTCGAAGTCTCGCATCACTCTCTACCGCGATATCGAGCTCGTCAGGAATTGACTCGAATAGCGTAAGTGCGTCTTCACTCGCAAACGCTTGAGCGCGATTGCGCATATACCTGAAGTGCATCATCACTTCGTTGTGGGTGATTCTGTAGATCCAGGAACTAAACGAAAGCGACGGCTTATAGTCGTTGAGATTCAAATAAACCTTTATGAAGGATTCTTGGAGAAGATCCTTTGTAGTGTCGGAATCGAATGCTCCCAATCGCTGAATATACCTTGATAGCTGATATCGATACCGATCAATAATTACCGAAAATGCTTCTGGATCTTTGAGGGCGTCTACTGCCGCGTTTTGATCCGAGGTTTCCATCTTTCTATTCTACATTTCTTCTATCCTTCACAAGATAAGACGTATTGTTTATCGACGCGTCTCGTGCGCGATACCCTAGCACGAGTTGGCTGGGGCACTCGGACAATATCTTACCCGAAAGTCGTGCTCCCGACGAAGCACTGGCGCTCGATGCGTTGACTAAAAGCGCGCGCGAATGGGCTGTCGACCCAGCCTTCAAAGGTCGTGTGGCTGAGCTCGCTAAGGAGTGCCGCAAGACTATGGAGGGTTCGGATGACGTCCCCGAAGTCCCCGACGTCCAAAACCTCGATCAGGCGGCCTGAGGGAGTTGGTCAAGAAAGTCGCCGAGACCATCAGCCAGATCGGAGGCGTGCTCGCGCTTTATCCAGCTGTATTCCACTCGCCTTCCGTTCTGCTCTATGACCCAGGAGCGTTTGCGAGCTGAGGCATCAGGCTCCACTAGGTAGAAGTGGCGGTCGATAGCCGACGCTTCGCTCATCGGCACCGGCTCTGAGACCAACAAGTATCGCCCTACCTCTGTCTCGTCGGCGATCCTGAGAGCAGCTTCGTGGAGGGTCTCCCCTTCATTCGCGTCTCCGTGTGGAAGCCGAACGGAGAACGGCTGCTCATCGAGATCCGGCGATGGCACAACACATCAAGGACCCTTGCGAGGATGTGGAGGCGTTCGCCCCGTTGAGGCGCGCTGGTGAGTTGCTCGGTGCCATGGAGCTTCGTCGAGTCGCCTAGGCCGTCTTGGCAAGTCCCTAAGTCCCCCAAGTCCGTGCTTCGCCTGACTATCATCTGATCGCGGAGGCAGCCCTAACGCATTGTATTTATTGAATAAGTTATGTACTATGATGTGAGATCGTTGACTGGTCATGAAAGACCACCTAAGTTGCGCCTCGCAAATTTTGTGATACCGACCCAGCGGCCTCGGCCGTGAAGTGCGGGCTACCCTTTCGGCCTTTTTGCCCGATTAGGATGTCCTCTATGGGTTGCAGCCCTCCTGGTTGATCTAGGGGGGCTTTTTGCATTACTGTCCTGGTTCCATAGTGGGGAGGGTACGGTGAGCGACAATTCTTCTCGATCGAGACCCTGGTGGAGTTCGTGGATAATCGGCGGGTGCATCGCCCTATTTCTCATCTTTATTGTATTCGCGCTGGTATGGGCGACCTTTTCGTACGACAAGGTTTCGTCGTCTATTATTCAGATTTTTATTTTTCTGGCTTCTACTTACGCATCTTGGATTATTTCTCGACATTTTGCCACAAAGCAGAAGGCGGCCGAGTCCCGCAAAATGGGCGTTCTGGCTGGGCGGCGGGTTATCGAACTCTATAAAAACGTGCAGTCTCTTCTTTCTAAAACTTTAGTATACCGCGACCCAAATTCCCTATCTCAAGAGCGGTTCATCCACATTGCAAATAGACTTGAGGAAATATCGTTCTCCGTAAGGTCTACTTTGGCTGACGTGAAGTCTATAGCCGAAATTGGAATTGATGACGAGGATGAACTGGGAATACCTGCTGACCAAGAAGCATCTGGAATCGTGAACGTCGTCGCTTGTCCCTATTGCCATGCGAAAAACTACGTTTCGACTCCAGCGCACGCCGGGGCCACTCAGGAGATGGCTTGCATAGAATGCAAAGACATATTCATCACCCATCGGAGGCCAGACCGCACTGTTTTTGCACGGCCTCGGGTACGCAAGAAAGCCACCCTGGCTCCAACTCCAAAGTTCCGCTCAGTTACAGACGGAGACGACATTGTACCGATCCGAAAGGAGTCTCCTCATTCTTCGGCGGACCCGCGAACCGCCGTCGCTCCCATGGCTCATGTGAAAGTTAAATGTCCGAGCTGTCCGGCGGAGAACGAGTATGGATATAGATCGAACTATACCTATTTGAACAGGTCTTGCTTTGAGTGTTTTACGAGATTCCATTATGATCTAAACTCAAACGTTGCCGAAATCATAGACAAGAGTGAACCGGTAGTACTGCATGCGCATTTCAGCGGCAATTTGTACAGTTACATCAACTGTACAGGTTGCGCCCAACGTGTGAGAACTGACAAGCCGACTGTCAACTCAAGGAACGAGCGGATTGTTCAGTGTTTTCGCTGCGGGACCAGCCATATATCCGAGATTCCAGATATTGCGCTTTGATCTCAGCAAGAGCCACAGGCCTGACGCGGGAATACGCGCAAAGGCTCGTTCCTTAGTGTGAACTGGCCCCACGGAGAGTGTTGCTGGCAAAGGTGTTGCTCCGTCGGCCTTGCGACCTAGCTGGGGCACTTGAACAATGTCTCACCCAGAAGTTTCGAGCCCGACGAAGTAACCCTGGCTGACAAATTCATCCAAGAGGCTTGCGAGTGGCGCGCGCAGCCGGAGTTCGAACGCAGCGTGATCGAGATCGTCGAGCAGTGCCGGCATACTGTCGATATCGCAATTGACGTCCCCGAAGTCCCCGATGTCCACGCTTTGGATCAAGCTGCGTGACGCAGGTGACTGAGGTAGGTGCCGTGATCCTCGAATAGATCATCTGCATGCCCGAGCTTCGTCCAGCTGTACTCTGCACTCCTGTTGCCATGATCGATGACCCACGAGCGCTTGCGGGCCGAGGCGTTTGTCTCGATCAGATAGAAGTGGCGGTCGATGGTTGTGTCCCCATCGGTGCCGAGCTTCTTCACGATGGAGCAGTTCCCTACTTCCGTTTCGTCAGCGATCCGCAGCGCAGCATCGTCCAGCGTCTCGCCGTCTTCGGCATATCCACGTGGCACCTGAAGCTGGAAGCAGCGGTCATCCAGATTGGCCATGGTGAGGAGCTGTCCGCCCGCGAGGATGTAGAGGAGGATCTGCTGGGGACGGTCGTATCGGGGCTGCTCCCCAAGAGTGCGATCAAACTCTCTGAGCCTGACATACAGGTTCAGGATTTCATCGAACCGGTCGACGATCTGGTCGTCGGTAAGGTCATCGCCGTACGCATTTCGCCAAGCCGAAACGAGGCTTCGGATGAACTGCGGATCATGTTGCATATGCCTGAATCATGCCGGACCGGCGCCAGGGCGCAAGGCGATGCTAGGTCGACAGGCGAGCCGGTCTCCTAGGTCACGGCCAACACGTTGGTCACGAGGCGCCGACCTGCGTTCGCTGCCGCTAAGCGAACAATTAGGTACTGCGCCAGTAGAATAGCGACGTATATCCAAGCCACCCCAAACGGCCGGACAATCACCAACGCCCATCCTCCCATGAAAACAAGCATCATGGCGGCGATGCAGGCGTAGTCTCTGCAGAACAGGAACGCCTTATTCGAGTCGATTACGGGCGCTGCGCCGGCCACTTTCTTGTACAGTTTGTACCAAGCGAGGTTTTGCTCTTCCCGGGTGAGCGGGAGGGAGCCGAGCTTCTTGTGGATGCGGGTCATGTCTACCCGAGAGTCAGCGGGCCCCAGTCGGGTGAACGCTTCGCCGCCAGGTAGCGGTGATCTCCAGCGCCAGAAAACCAGCCGAGCTTTCATCCCCGGACTGACGAGCTCGTTGAGCACGCCACAGACCACCAGCGCAGCTCCCGCCGGCAACAGCGACTGCCAATCCTTTGCTGCGGTGGCGACATCGGCAATGATGACGGAGTTGGTCTTTAGCACTAGAAAGAAGAAGCCGAGGTTGGCGAGCAGAACCGTCGCAAGAGGAATGCGGTTCTCGGCCTTAAGGGTCTTTTTCATCGGATCTGTTAGGCTTCTTGGTCATCGGGATAAGGGAATGGCGTGGCGGCCACCCAACCATCGCGCTTGGGCGCGTTCTGGCCGATCCTTACATCCACACCTTCGGTAGCGATGACTCTTGCGCCCCGGTGCGCAAATGCTCTCACTACCGCCTTCCTTGGATGGTCCAGGTCTTCAAGGGCTGAGCTAACCAAGGCCGTGAACGTTTCCTGGCCTTCGGTCGGCTTCTGAGCCAAGCGCGGCCCAAGCCAGCGATCGAGCAGTTCGGTGGATACGTTTCTCCGCCCGCCATGATGAGGAACTTGGATGCGATCCACTCCGGGCAATTCAAGGCCCGCCGCGGGGGCGTAATCGGCAGCCTCAGCCAGTCCCGTTCGTCCCGCGTCACCCGTCAAAACAATGCTGTGGCCACAGAGTTTGGCATACTGAACGACGCTCATCTCGTTCTCGGCGCTCGTCTCCTGGGTCGAAAAGATTTCTTCGCCCCAGACCGCCCTGATCAAGTTCGATAGCTTCGCGGCCGCCGCCTCGAAAATGGATCCTGCCTTTGCGACGATACCTTCGTCGTCAGCCGTTCCTTCGGGCGTCTTCTCGGAAGCGACGATCAGATCCAGGTATCGTTCCCTGGTGGGTGCCAACACCGTGAAGGCACCGATTACCTCTCCCTGAAATGGCTCCAGGATTTCGATGCCCTTCTCGTTTGCAATATCTTCGAGCGCCGCCAAGTTGGAGTAGATCGCGCGCAGACGGCTGCGAAGGCGATCAACAGACGTGTAAGTCTCGAAGCGGTCGATAAGCTCTTCTGCATAGAGCCAGGGTCGATGCATCCAAAGGGTGCCTACGGAAAGTTCCTCCAGCACATCGCGCAAGCCGCCGGCGTGGTCACGATCGGAATGTGTAACGACCACGTGGTCGATGTAGGCGTCTGATCCGTAATATTTTCGAATATGCTCAACGACGCTGGGCCCTGTGGTTTGGTAGCCACCATCGACAACGTGAATGCAAGTGACGTCGTCAATCTCATAGCGGAGGGTGATCGCGTCACCGCTCTTCTTCGTCTCAACGCCCAAGAAATCGATCTCGTAGTAGTCGGCCATGTTCAACCCCAGCATGTTACCACGTATCTGGGTTGACTGCCTTTCGACCGCAACCGCTCAAATTGGGGATGACAAGGCAGTGCGTTGTCGCAAACACGACGCTGGCTGGCCGACTCGGACTCGAACTTTTTCATACCAAGCCCCACAAGGGTTTCCTGGCGATTCTCTAAGTCTGTAAATGACCCGTCTCGGACACGTGTAAAAAGCGACAAATGCGACACTGAATAGCATATAGGGTTTACTTGACTTTTATGTCTATTTGCTGTACTATACGAAACAGGCCAACGGACTATAAATAGCTAATCGGAAACGGCAATTCGGCCACCCTTCTCACTCGTTTGGGCAATCAGACTGCAAGAGGAAGGAAGTACGATCCACACCTTATCCCGCTCCTATATGGAGAAAAGCGGTTGTGGGCTCCTGTTTGGAAATCGCCAAACAGGAGAATAGCGATGGAAATGATTTGCAGCACCTGCGGAAAGACCTTTGACCAAAACCAACATCCAGAAATCACGTATCTAGGTACTGTCCTGGGTCGTAACTCAGAGAACGAACGTTGCTACAACTGTGCCCTCACGTATGTATCGGGAGGGTTCGGGCCGGAAGGAGGAGACTTTAATTCGGCACGCTTCATCTCGGGCGAAATGTCCGACGATGAATTACGGTGGTTCCAAGAAGACCAACGGGACCTTCAACGTCGTTACCCTGAGGAAAGCGACGAGGAACGGTATCCAGAGCGATACGAGTATTATGATTACGAGCCTGAGCCTGAAGAGCTCTATCTCGAGGACGAGACAAACGTCTGCGAGTATCTCTGCGTGGCGTGCGGAACTCCGGTTGGAGGATCTGATCGTCTCTGCGACTCATGCGATGCGCGTTACAGCACGTCGCACTGTGTGTGTTGTCAGTCTGTCGTCCCTGACGACTCCGTTATCTGCGTGGACTGCGATGAGCAGTTTGCGCGTGAACGACTGGAATACGTACTGTCGTTTCGCATTCTTTCGGGATACTGGTGGCGTGACCTCCGGGACTTCCTTAAGAGCGACGCGATCTATTGGTTAAAACGTTTGCGGCGTTAATCCGCATCAAGGCCTCGGCGAAGCAATTCGTCGGGGCCTTTTCGTATACCTTCACCTCTATTAGCCGAAGTAAGTCTTGAGTAGCGGGGTTACTTCTTTTCGCATGATGAACTCTGGACGGAGAGCGACATTATGCTCGAATGAAACATTCAAGACTTTAGAAAGTATGTCTTGCATTCGAGAATCATTGGTTACAAAAATATTGATTCCTTCGCCAAGATCGATAAATGAAATGAAGATATGGTCCATACCCTCTTTGGCCTTGAGTTCATTCAGAATGTTGAGTACTTCTTCCTTTCGAGCTTCGACAAGTTCCTTTGCGCCCATCATTTCCAGCTGGGCATAACCGATCTTGTTTCCTGTCCCGCCAAAATCAAACCAAGCAAAATCAGCATCTATTGCAGGTGCAAGTAGTTCGCCATCCATATTCGATTTCGCACGGAACATCTCATCAATAAACTCTTGAGTCAGTCCTAGTTTCTGATTTAGCCAATCCGCCATGAGACGGTCACGATCGGTAGTAACCTTTGCACGAAAGTTAAGAGTATTGGAAACAATTGCCCCATAGAGCATGGTCGCCACAGGAACTGAAATATCTACGTTATTGGTATGAAACTTTTCAGTGATGAGAGTGGCCGCCGACCCTACTAGCTCAATTTGAATCTTTGCATTCTTGAACGCCTCAGCATCATTGAATTTACGATGGTCGATAATCTCGATGATTTGTTCAGGCTTGATGAAATTATTGAGATCTCTCAACTCGCTAGCATCCACGAGAATAACCTTCTCCAAGGAAGCATTCTTATCCTCCTCAAATTCGAAACCAAACTTCTCAACCAAGTATCGAGCCTCAATATGAGGAGTCCCGAAAATCCGGACTACTGCAGGAGTACCGGTCTTATTCAGGAATTCTGCATACCCTACCGAGCAGGCGTATCCATCAAGGTCCGGCTCAGTATAGCTAGTGACTACTGTTTTCATATCTAAGATTTAGATTGCTCTACTACAATTTTCTCTGCGACCTCATCAAAGCGATCTGGGTCTTCCATACGACCTCTGGTTTCCTCGAATGTTAGCCACAGTCCTGCCTTTCCCTCTCTGACATCGAAAGCTTCTTGGTCAGTTGGATACAGATACATGTATCGAATAATTTTTCGGTCTCCCCATACCGTTATAGATGTACCGATGCTCGTTAACTCGCTTTCGCTAATATCGATAGTTAGTTCTTCCCTCGTCTCTCTAATGACTGCTTCGACAGGTATTTCATCTCCCTCAATCTCACCGCCGAAATACCCCCAGTCGGGTTTCTTGTGCCCACGTCTATCCTGTATGAGTATTTTCCCTTGTGAGTTTATAGGGACAATGAGGGCCTTCCGATTATCAAAACTAACGACCTGTTCAACAAGCTCAGGAAACTCTATCGTGCCCATATCTCTCATAATGTAGTGACCACGACCCGGCAGGTCGATAATTTCCCCTCCGATTACATCATGAATGATTTTGAGACTCTTCTGCCCGTCGGGATACTCATTATCTGAAGTGAAGTAGATAATCTCCCCCACCCGCTCTTTTATAGAGGGGTCTATTGGATGCTCATAGAACACTCGACGAGCATCATTATCCTTGTCAGCAATCGCCCACGGTCCAACAAGGATTAATTTAGTTACCTTTTGCTTTGATTGTCCGAGCCAGCGTAGGAGGAACGTAGTACCACAGCTGTGTCCTATGAGAATCGTATTCTCATTGATTTCCTGCTTCTCAAATTCCTCTTTGAACTTTTCATATGACGGTTCCCACGGTTCCGGCATGAGTGGAGTCTCGGTAGGAATACCAAGCATCGTTAGCATCTCCTTTGTCCAAGGGATCCAATGTTTATCGTACGTCCGTGTCTCTGGATTCATGGCCTTCTCAGCATCTGAGGGGCAGCCGTGAATGATGATGCAGTTAGCTTTCATAATAAGTTGATTATCCCTTCTTACCCCACTTCTTTACCCAATCTAGTGTCTCACTGAAAAGCTGCTCTTCCGTCTCCCATTCATCGAAGCAATGGGCTGCTCCCTTTATAACAGCGTAGTCCTTTGGAGAATTGGCTTCATTAAAGTACTCCTTGCCTCCCTTCGCGTTTCCAAGCTTTTCGGCACAAATAATCTTTACTGGAACGCGTACATCTTTGATACGCTGTACCGGCTTGAGCGTATCGTATTCATCCATCATTTCTTTGCCCATAAGGAATGAGAAATTCCATTCGGACACATATGCGTCGAGGGATTTATTAAACTGTACCGGATTCTTCATTCCTTCTGATACATCTTTCTTTGAAGGCATCGGAGTTGGATCCCATAGAATTATGGAGTCCATGAGTGCTGTATCGGCAGTAACAACCGACGGGCCGCCGAGGCCATGGCCAGCAACGGCTATGTGTCGATACTCTTTACGGAACTTTTTCAGTACATGATTGAGGTCCTCTGCGTGTGTTCGTACACTTGAGCTCACGAGAGATCGTCCACCTTTCCTTCCGTCATAGAGATTGAAACGGTAGGTATCAATCCCCTTCTTTGGAAAGAATCGGGCGGCATTGAAGAAGATGTGGTCGGTCAGATCTCCTGTGAGTCCATGGACAAGAATCAGTAATGTATCTGACTTCTTAGGTGCCTCGTTCAAGACACCGTAGATTGTGTAGCCGTCCTTGGATTTGAGATTTACTGCTTTCTCCATAATTATTCGGCCTCCATTACATCCTTCAATTTATCCAGGATTTCCTGCATAAATGGCGCATGGAGTTGGTCAGACTCAGACCACTCGTAGTATTCAAGCTCAGTTTCTATATCTGATATTGGAGTATAGGTGTAGCGGACTTTGTAGTCCTGCTGGGTGGCATCGAGCTGAAAGACTTTCGATGGTTCGTACTGAGTAACTTTGTACTCATTTATCTTGCCGGTAGCGTCCCAGTTCTGGTATATCGTTCCTATTTCTGGAGGATAAGCATCTGCTTTCTCTCCCTCAACCGAGTCAATCCACTTTGCGGTATTTGTAGGATTGGTCGTAAATTCAAAAACCTCCGCAATCGGCTTGTTTATTCTAACGATAAGCCTGAGATATTTCATATTGAAATTATACCCTTTGAACCCGCTTTATAGACACCGGCTTATAGAAATACTCAAACTTCTCAAGCGGCCAGGCACAGGTCCCTCCTTCAATAAACGTTGAGTGCCAAATTAAAGGTACGCTTTCAGGATAATCCCCTTCGGGCAAGATTTCCCTTAACTCAGCATCGAGCCTTCCAAGATATACGGCAGTATGGAAATATAGAATCCACTCATCTTCTGTTTCAAACATCTCTCGTTTCTTCTCGCGCAATTCGCCCTTCTTGTTCCTAAGGTTTTCGGCATAAATAATGTCTCCTTTTTCAAGAGTATCGAAATCTATGGGTTCTTCCTTATACACAAACACCCCGGTATCTCGATATCCTTTTGGCAACAATATTTCCTCTCTTGGAATGAAGAGTCCCTTAGTCTTGTACAGAAAATACTGGATAGCAAGACGGCAGTTTCCGATCTCAAACTTCTCTTCCGCAAGCTCAACTTCAGAAAGCGGGCCCGCTCCTTTGTCGTATATGTACTTGAAGTCTTTTAGACGCTGACTCATAGATTCTCTATTTCCATACCTTACGTAAGCCAATCGGCTTCCAGGTTCTCGGAGAGGTCGTCAAACTCACTGTAATCATTGGTAAGTTCCTCACCTGCCTGAATGTCTCTATTAGCCACGAAGACAGGCTCTTCGGAAATTGCTGTATTGAGGGTTGCTGAGAGATTGTTTTCTTTGCTGTGATTTGTGAATCTGGCCGGGTCATTCTCAGGTGGATATACCCACCGGCCAGTATTCTTTGATAAATAAGCAACCCGACGAAGTAGCTCGCGCTCTTCTCCACTTAAAGAATCGAATTCGGCCTTAGATAAGGTCTTATCGTGATCTGAATCAAATTTCCAAACTACGGCACCAACCTTAATATCCTCCAACGTAAAAACACCTTGGCCATCTATGGGAGAATCTTGTACCACCACTTTAATCAGATACATGTATGTAAAGCCTAGCACATGGCGATGTCTCTTGGACTCGAACCGAAATCCAGCCCTTATAGAAAGGGGTTCGAACTTTGACCAGTCTGCACGGGACCACGACTCGAATTTGAGCCTTGAAAATACCCTTTGTTTATCGACGCATCTCGAGCGCGATACCCTAGCACGAGTTGGCTGGGGGATTTGGACAACGTCTCGCAACCCTCTGTCGCAAAGCTCGCCCGAGCTGCTGCAGACTTATGGCAGAACGAGTCGGAGACGTATCTCAGCTTGGTTGAATCGCTCGGGGTGATGACTGAAGTTTGGTGACTGATGGTGCTATCAACGTCCCCTAAGTCCAAATGTCCCCTGCTCGCTGCCCGGAATCAAATTCCAGTTTATACTGTTCATATGTCGACCATACGCGCCTTGGACCTCGATCTCCTGAACGACCTGTTCGAGATGCATGGAGGCTACGTCTTAGATTTCACGGATCGCTCGTTCGGGGATTTCTTCAGGAGCGAACTAAAGATCGACATTGACAGGCCTCAGTATGCCGAGGGAGGCTCGTCCAAGGCAAAGCGGCTTCGGCATTTCGTTCAGAAAGCCGACAACCCAGTCGTCGTGCAGCTTCTCATCTCCCTTTGGGAGTACCGTGAGACCAAGCGTAGGCGGGCGCGACGTGACGAATTGGTTCCAGATGCTGAAAGCGAATTCTGGTCCCTTATCGTAAAGCTGGGTGGCAAGCGTCCAAGCGATGCACCACCTCCAGCTTCCGCCTCCTCTTCCACCGAGCCCGACAAAGCTGTCCTGCTCCAGCTGAGCCAGGAATGGATAGACCTAAGTAAACTCGATCCGCAGCCGCGCGGCTACGCGTTCGAACGCTTCCTGAAGTCGCTCTTCTCCGCCTACAAGCTCGACCCACGCAACAGTTTCAGGAATGTCGGAGAGCAGATTGACGGAAGCTTCGTGCTCAACAGCTCTACGTATCTGGTAGAAGCTCGCTACCGCAATGCACCGGCCGATGCGGCGGCGCTCCACACCTTCCACGGCAAGATCGAACAGAAAGCCGATTGGTCGCGCGGACTATTCATCAGTATTGCAGGGTTTTCGCCGGACAGCTTTACGGCGTTCGGGCGAGCACAGAAAAAGCTCATCTGCATGGACGGCCTAGACCTGTATGAAATGCTGAGCCGTGGACTACGATTTGATGAAGTTATCGAACGGAAAGTCCGACGCGCTGCAGAAGACGGTGATCTGCACGTCAGCGTGCGAGATCTATTTTAGGTGCTGTAGCTCGCTGCTACTGCGAACGATGCCCCCATCCAAGAGGCTCGCGAGTGGTGTGTGCAGCCGGGGTTCGAACGCAGCGTGATCGAGCTCGTCGAGCAGTGCCGGCAGATAGCTAATAGCCTAATTGACGTCCCCGAAGTCCCCACCTCCCCGCGGCGGGGACGATAACGCGCCAGAATCTCACTTTCTTATTTCAGACCCAGAATGTCCACGACATACTGACCGCTCGGGCATCTGGCATGCTAAATTTAAAGTATATGGACTTGAACTACGATGATTGTGTCGAAATTGTACTATCGCTTCTGCAAGATGAGGTGGATGGAGATGTGACCTCAGCAATGAGCAAGCTGACCCGCGACTACACGATGACCTGGATGTATAAGTCCCCTCGAAAGGGAAATCTATTTCCTCGCGCCGCTCGCTCGGACGAGGCGTTCGTTCGGGAGACTGCCGCAATCTATGCGATTAAGGATCGCGCTTACGACATTCGACACGTCGCCAGCGCTAACTCACTTGTTATGGTCGAGCTCGTCGAGAGCTACACAGACCCAGCGACCAAAGCCATCCACCGCACTCCGCTTGTTCTTGTTTTGGAAATGGACGGAAACAAGGTCGCACGGGGCCGCCACTACTGTGACCCGAACCTATCCCTTTTGGCACTGCCTAAGGGGGTGGTAAACGCTGCGCTATCGCAATAAGTTAATTTCGCCCGTTCGGGCGTTTCCCGGCGGGACACAGCGAACAGGAGCTTCCTATGGGCGGTCAGAACCATCAACCGACGAGTAGCGTAACTCTCATCGCACCCTCCGCTTGGCTAAGCCAGAAGATCGGCGACGGTTTCAGTGAGGTGCTTCAGGCGAATAGTCAGTTGGAGAACGCGATCATCGTGGGGGTAAACCACCTCCACGTCGAGGATCTCGCCTCGCTCGAAGATTCAAGCGAATCCTATCTTTCGAACGCTATAGCCTTGGTCCGACGGTCTCTTGAGACTGAGGCTTCGATTCAGACGGGCTTCGAAAATCTTCTCGCAGCAGCTGACAAAGAGAACTATCGCGGCAACCCCCTCGCATCGCGAGTGCGCGACTTCGATTTGCGCGAGCAGTTCAACGGGCGTCTCGTCCTTCCATCAGCCAACCAAAATGCGTGGGAAGCGATCGTAGATCGGGTGGAAAGCACGAATATTCTCGCTACCCTTCGCTGGGAGGCATCGGAATTCGAGAAACTTCGGGAGCCCACGGTCGAGCTTGTTCAAGTACTTGAAGCGTGCCTTGAGCGGCTAAGGAGCGACGGTCCGAGGGGCTTCGTCGAAGCGATTGAGTGCAACGATATTCCTTTGCGCCAATCTTATGCGCGAGTGTTTTCGTTGTGGAACTATCTGCACGCGATGTTCTTGTATAGCACTCTTGTCATGACGGAGTTGTTCTATCGAACAAATTCCTTTGGAAGCCTGCTCACCGATTCCGACGGCCAAGATAGCCAACGGACAGCTTAGGGCGAAGCGAGTGTGAGGTCTTGGGCACACCCATGTTCCCAAGACCTCATTCCACTTGAAACACACGCGATCATGATCGGCTGGCTCACCAGAGCTGGCTCAACAAACTGGATGCGTGTTGCGTACCTAAGACGATGCTGACCAGGCTGTATTTCGCCCAGGTGACGCTCTGTTAGAATTCCGACGCTGGCTGGGGGACCCGGACACCATCACACACCAATGTCGCGAGAGTGACGAAGCTACCCCAACCGAAACATTCCTACAGGCTTCCGACGAGTACGTCGCTGATCCGAAAAATCGCGACCCTCTCTCCGACCTTCGGGCGGATGTACAGGCTGATTGATGTCCCCGAAGTCCCCAGCTCCCCAGAAGTCCACCCCGGGCGGTTTGACCTACGTCATGGCGAACGGTGCCGCTTGAGCACAGGCTCAGAAACCGCCAAATGGATTTCTGTTGCAGCGGAACAATTCCGGCAAGTCGGAGTTTATGAACACAAGTTAACTGAGAATAACGAGTGGTTCACTCTATGTTAAAACGAGATATTCATTGTCTCGGACGTACACGTGAGTTCGATTTGACGTGTTTGGTACGTGATATTTTGGACAGTTAGGCTATTGTGCGGTAGAAATAGGGCGTGAGCACACAACTTGTGTTGAACGTTGCTCTTTCCCGAACATGGCAAACTAAAGGAGGCGGCAATGGCCGTACTGCCCTTGCGACCTGCGAGGACTTGTGTCCCAGCGGGATGCGTCGACGCGATCGGTGACCTGTATCCTGACCTTACGATCAAGAAACGGGTTCTAAGAGCAGATCGTCCGGGTTCTGAGAAGCCAGGAGACACTCAGAAGAAGAGTTCCTCGGGCGACCGGAAGTGAACGGAAAATGATACCCCCGGCCCGAAAGGTGCTGGGGGTTGGCGTTAGGCTGCCTGTGTTGCCCGCACAGCCATTTCAACGTTCTCAGAAGCTTGCTTGGATTTGAGAATTCGCTTCTTCACGTCGTACAGCTCCTCATCGAGGCTGCGGAAGCTGAATGTGGTTAGAAACTACTTCTCCAACTCCATAAGCACCTGAGGCCAGGTTGGAACCATAAGGACATGCTGATACGTTTCTCCAAAATCAGGCTTGTGCTCTGCATCACCAAACAGATACAGGTTTGGCACCTTGCCCACCATATGACTCAGTACCTCTATCTGGTCATCTATGAAATGCGTAATACCAAGATCGACGCAGATTGGGGCCTTCTCATGTCGCAGGGCGCATGGATGAAAGTTCTCTTCGGGTATTCCAGTTCTCGTGAAGAAATCTTTGTTTCGTAACCAACCCAACACTTTTGCTGGACCTTCGCCCGTATACCTTGAAACTATGTGTACCCGGTTCTTAAAGCGAGAACTATTAAGTTCTGCAATGGAATCAATAGCTCCTTCTATCTCTGGAATCTCAAGGAAGTCGATATCTTTGTGAAGATATGGAATGAAGTCGAGAACAACCCCGCCGATGTCCACACCAAGAATGTCTGTCGACTCTTCATCTTTAGCTTTTTCTATAACTGACTTCACAAACTCGTTCTTGCCTTTCCCGTATGCGCCGCGATCATTGGGATATTTCTCAGCTAGTGCCATCTTCAACTCCGCATACTCATTTGCAACCTCAGGATGCCGAAGGTAGTAGCTCTTTATCAGAAGATGATTCTTCCACTCACCACTATCTCGTTCAACAAGATGCAGGTGGTGCGTTCTGTTTTCTTCCTTTCCTTTCGCATACAGCACTCGTTCAGGCACACCCTCTTCACCTCGATAGTGATAGCTTAGTTCTTCTAACTCTGCGCGCATATTTTCTGCGACTTGAAGTGAAGGAACGATAGCAAATATATCAATAATGGGTTTAGCAGGAATACAAGGTATTGCTGTACTTCCCCCATGAGAGATTTCTAGTATACGATTAGGAAAATGCTCTACAAGGGATTTCTTCTCTTTTTCAAAAAGGTCTTTCCAGTTCGTATTATGCTCCTGGAGTTGAACTACTCCTCGCTGTAGACCAATATCACGCATGGTTAATATTGTAACGCAGTTCTAACCGTAAACACCCCTTCCTGTAAAACCTCTTACCTAAGACATTCTGTGCGTGCTGCGGTCGTTGGGCGGGGTTAGAACCGGTCTGCGGAGATATGACGACTTCTGATCGATACGGACTGGTAGACCGAGAGCCGCGATGAACTAGAGCCCGGATAATGTACTTTGTTCTAACTTCTTTCGTCAATCTGTAGAACGTATTGTATACACAGCTCCGACTGTCGGCATTCCAGGAATCAGCTTCTCATATGCGAAGCCAGGAAAATCTAACCCTACAGTATGTCCTGCTTCGCTTCCGGCAGCGGCGCTAAGACGAATCTCCACACCGTACACACGAGTCTCTCCGGGCTGGATGAGGAACATCTCAGGACTATCCATATACGCCATTCCATTACTACCTGCTGAAATGCTGTACTGGTAGTTAACGCCCATCTCGTGTTCGCTCTCTATTACGTACACAGTTTCGATAGCAGCATCAGATGCCGTGCCGCTCTTTTTGAACCACAGAGCCGCAAGGTCCTCTGTTTCTTCAGTGGTATTTCGTAGAGTAATAGTGGCAACTTTGACGCGCTGTCCAGGTCCAGCGTCTTTAGCTTCCGGAAGAAGTACCTCCACTGATACGGCCGGTGTAGAAGAAAGAACTGTAACGGTTCCGTCTGCAGCCGTCTGTGTGCATCCCTTTTGTGTACAAACTATAGAATCTTTTGCGCGACTTCTAGCACTGAACATGAACGTTCCGTTCTGTACATAAGGATCTTCGACCTTGTTGTAC
Source organism: Patescibacteria group bacterium (assembly GCA_018823385.1). Taxonomy (GTDB): domain Bacteria; phylum Patescibacteriota; class Minisyncoccia; order Phycocordibacterales; family Phycocordibacteraceae; genus C7867-001. Next base: position 20,430 of record JAHJIK010000027.1, read on the forward strand.
TCCCATCCATCGGGAAGCAGTTCCCAGCGACTTTCATACCTGCACATTTCCATTAAAGTATTTGGGTATCCTCTATTGAATCCCCTCCTATATCTACGCTCTAGGTCAGAACCCTTTGCAACACAATTCAAAGCGGTTTTCTGCTGACTAATCATGATTTGGTCTGCACCCGCAGTTGGAGGAGGCGCGTTCAAAACAAGCAGATACATTCCTACCGATATCAATGCAACTACACCTGCTCCCAGAAGCCCTACCAGTCTCTTCTGTTCTGATATACGTAATGGAGCAAGAATAAATGTTAGAGCTGCGGTTGCCGCAAGAACAATAGCCAGTGGACGCCGTGAATCTGGCGTTAGTGGATCGAATGCGATGTACACTATGCCGGCATACATAGCACCTATACCTAAAAGACAGAGGCCCACAACTAGCGAAGGATAGTTCTTTCCAAAAGGAGTCGATAATATATCGAAGTATGGTGATGCAGTTTTGACTGTTGGGTCCTTTTTGGGCATTTTAAATCTCACGTACCACCAGCTGCCAAGACTGAGCATGAAGTACATGAACGTACTGTATACAGCGAGAAGACCAAGCATGATACCTATAGTCAGAACGGAGAATGTCCTTTCTGTACCTGTAAGAAGTACAAGAACACTCGCTGCTCCCGCAACGACCGCATACACACCTATGGTCTTAAGACGCTCCTTTCCAGGCATATTTTCTTTATGCAGAAAGCCGTATAACGCACCCGCACCAAAAGAGAGCAGTATTCCAGAAATATGAGGAAGCTGCGCGGAAAATAGCAAATTATTTATTGCCAGTTCAGCAAGCACCATCAGGCCTCCTATTACGAAACTGTTTCCGAGTATTTTCATGGATTAAGTATAACCTCTCTTTTGGTTGAGTGTACTGACCCCCATTCTTCAGACACTCTTCTCGAACAATTAGTCACAGTGTAGCGTTGGCGTGCAATTGTGCAAACTGTCTTGGTGCCATCTTGAGCGCTGAGTGAATACGCGTTGTGTTGTACGTGTGGATAGTTTGGTAGATAGCTGCTACGAGTTCTCCGAGTGCGTTGAAGCGGTTTGGGTCTCCCAGGTCTGTCTTGAACTTTCCATAGAAGGACTCCTGGTATCCGTTCTCCCAGGGGCAGCCAGGTTTGCTGCGTGAGACGGTGGTGCCGAGTGTCGCAAGGAGCTCCAGAAACGCACGTGCGTTGTACTCCACGCCATTGTCGCTGTGGAAGAGGAGGGGTCGTGCGTGATACTGGAGCGCGGCACAGAGTGCTTGGGTGACGAGCACGGTACCACCCTTCGTGCCAACTGATAGACCCACAATGTCACGAGTATATACATCCATAGTGGTGGCAACTCTGATGTCCTTGTCTTTGAAATACACGTGCGTGAAGTCAGCAACCCAGACGTGACCGGGGTATGCAGGAGTCACTCGCATCAAGTGATTCGGAAACTCGGCGGCTTGTTTCCTTGGTTTCTTCCAACGTTTGCCGCGTCTCCTGTATGCTTTGATGCCGAACAACCTCATCACTCGCTGCACTCTCTTCTTGTTCAGCTTCAAATGAAGAGCGACTCTGCGGTACCCATACGAGGGATGGTTCCGTAACACCTCCTCAATACGACACTTCAGCTTCCAGTCTTCTGACTCTTTCTTCTTTGCGTAGTAGAGGGTGGAGCGCGCAATGCCCCGCGCACGAGCCTGTGCGCTTTTGGTGAGTCCTGCGTGTTCACTCACTTCTTTTTTTGGGACTCAGACAACTTGAGGGTCATGAGACCAACAAGCTTGAGAAGTTCGTCATTCTCACGTCTCAATTTAGCGATCTCAAGCACACTTCCGGTACCTTCTGTTTTTGCGCCAAGCCACCCGTATATTGTGCTGTCGTGAAGACCATGTTCGCGGGCAGCTTGTGCGACAGAGACCCCTTCGTTTTTGATACGGTTAATGATTTGGTCCTTGACTTCAGGAGACGTGCGGTGTTGCTTCATATACAAGTATATTAATGAATATTCTTGTTCGAGAAAGGTGTATGAAATTTGGGGGTCGGGTCAAGGGTGGAGATGGGGCTCTGGCCGAGTCGAGCCCCTACGGGATATTTAAACGAGAAACGCGTTGATAAGAAGTGCGAATCATATATAGATCCTGAAAGAGGTCCGGTTATTAAGAAGATGTTCGAGAAGGTAGCGTATGAGAAGTGGAGCGGGCGGAAGATATATAACTGGCTGAAATTCGAACTCAACTTTAAGACCGCTGCCGGGAACAAGAATCTGAGCTTGAGCAATATCTACATCATCCTCCAGAGCCCCTTCTACTATGGAGTATTCGAGTACCCAAAGGACTCTGGACGCTGGTATCAAGGGAAACACGAGCCACTGATATCCAAAGAGCTGTACGACCTTGTTCAGGAACAAGTGAAGAGCCAAGTTGTTCGTTCTGAAAGCAAAGAGTTCGC
>JAHJIK010000028.1 GCA_018823385.1 Patescibacteria group bacterium
AATTTATTCCGAGCCGCTTTCTGTTATGCAACTGCTTTTAAGTGTTCAACAAGCCCATCAAGTGGCAGGAACGTTTCAGTGTGATTGGAGCGTTCACGGAGGATAACGGTTCGCTCAAGTGCTTCTTTGCGCCCCATGATGAGAAGATACTGTGGATTAATAATTTCTGCATAGCGCATTTGTTCAGTAAGAGACTGCACGCCAATAGACTGCGCAAGAGGAATGCGGGCGTGACGGAACTCGTCGGTCATTTTCATACTCTCACGCTTAGCTTCGTCTCCAATGTGTACGAATACAAAACGAGGCTGCGAGCGGTCCTTGATAGAAGGGATTTCTGTACGGTTTTCAATATTGATGCGAATCACTGCGCCAACTGAAGGAATGCTGCCTTTGAAGAAATGTTTAGCAAGCTCGTGGTATCGAGAACCCCATGCAGTGATGCGTGCATCACTGTTGATTTCAAAACATGTCTCGGTCCAGGAGGTTCCTTGAGAGAGAAGTGACGGAGCTAGTTCGTATGGTGTGTCGGTTGATTCAAGATATTCAAGCAGACCTTCGAAATGTTTTCGGCTTGATTCAGAAAGGTGGTCGGTTGGAGAAGGGAGTGTTTCGGTAGCCTCAGACTTTAGAAGCATTTCAGCTGCGCCAAACACGTCTTTCTTAGCACACTCAGTGCAGTTAGTTGGAAGTGCAGGGCCGTGCTTGCGGAAGAAGTTTGTGAGCTCACGTGCGAAGCGGCCGCGGGTCTCTTTGTCACCCATGCTGTTAAGGCGCACCGTTGGATCTTCCTTTGCAATGTCCCCAATGAATGAACGGACGGCTCGAATAAGAACGGCATCGGCAATTGAATGATCAACACCAAGCGCATGAAACTGTACGATTATTTGCTTTGGAGAAGGGCGGCCAGGGGCTGCATTTGAGTGCCATAGAAACAGAGGCTCCTGTGCTGATGGGGTTAGTCCCGCATCTCGTACGTGCTTCAGCATGCCTACAACCTCTCGCGCTGCCGGATCAAGACCATTTAAATTTAGAGAGGTAGGGTACGGGTTACGTGAAGATGCTTTCTTGTTTGCTGCAGCGGTCGAAAGGGATGTGAATCCATAGTATGAACCTACCGCGTGCGCGCGTCGGAGAATGTCATCTGGTTTGAGTACGTGTGGCATGGATTAGTTGTAGGAATAGTCACCCGGCATAATGCCTGTTTCACTTGGTGGAAGGAGTCTGATAAAGGCACGCCCCATAATGTGATCTTTTGGTAGTGCTCCCCAAACACGTGAGTCTGAACTTCTTGGACGGTTGTCACCCATAACGAAGTACTGTTCGTTGCCGAGTGATGCGTCGAGTGTATAGGTTGCGTCTTCAGCAACGACATACGGCTCTTCAAGTGTTACGGTCGCACCGTTTGTTTCTTTAATCGTTACCTGACCACGCTCAATCGTTACTGTTTCACCAGGCAGACCGATAATTCGCTTTATATAAAATACTTTTGGATCACCCGGGTATTTAAATACGATTACATCACCACGTTCAGGTTCCTGAAAACGATACGTAAGTTCATCAACGATAAGGTAGTCACCATTGAGGAATGTGGGATACATTGATTCGCCATCAACCACAAATGGTTGTGCGACAAAGAGACGAATGGGGACGACGATAACAACGGCCAGAACGACGAAGAGAACAATTTCTTTCAACGCGTTGCCGATGAACTTCATTGCATGCATTGTATGCTTCTCATTTCCTGCGTCAAATTTTTCCACTTCCTGATACTATAGACAAATGAAAAAAGATGATCTCGTGATTCTTAATAGACACAAAAAGCGCATGCCAGCAACACTGCGAATGCCTGAAGGTGAGGTGCAGGGTGTTGCGCTTGCGGTGCACGGGCTCGGTGGGTGGAAAGAGCAGAGTGTCGTGGTTGCAGCAGCTGATGCTCTGTGTGCTGCCGGGTATGTGACCCTTACGTTCGATGCTGCTGACGGCGCTATTGCTCCTGATGCCACAGCTATCACCAGCACCGTGACTGGATTTCTTGAGGATCTAGAAGATGTCATCGCATATGCAAAGAAACAGGAGTGGTACCAAGGACCACTTGTACTAGAGGGGCACAGCTTGGGGGCGCTAATTACAACCGAATACGCAGCTACACACCCTGAGGTTACCAAACTCATTCTTGTGGCGCCTGCTATTTCGTGGCGCATGTACTCACTCTTTGTGATACCGATGGGGATTTGGTGGTTTATCACGGGTCGTCGAGAGTCGCCGGCGCCTAAGGGTGTGAACTATGTAATTGGCCGCCGATGGCTCGTTGATTTTCTTACGTATGACTCCCACAAAACTGCCGCCAACGTCACTATCCCTACGCTTGTAGTGTCTGCTGGTAAGGACGGGTTGGTGGGTACACCTAAAATGCACGCACGCTATACCAAGCTATTTGCGCATGGTGAGCAGCGTGTCATTGCTGGAGCCGGACACACACTCTTTAAGCATGAGAAAGAAGTAGCTGATACAATTGCTGCATGGCTTACGTAATACTCGGACTTGGGAACCCTGGTGGGGAATATGCAAAGACACGACACAATGCTGGACGTATGGTGGTTGAGTTGTTTGCAAAGCAGGAAGGGTTCCCAGAGTTCACGCTGAAAAAGAATGCACACGCTCTTGTGTCAGAAGGATCAATTGATGGAGAGAAGGTTCAGCTCGTACTTCCAGATGTTGCTATGAATCTTTCAGGAAAGGCAACACTTGCATTTATTAAATCAAAGTCGGCTGCAAAGAAGATGTTGGTGATTCGTGATGAGCTTGATCTGCCGCTTGGCGTTCTTAAAATGACAACGTACGGACGCGGGTCAGGAGGCCATAAAGGTGTTGAAAGTATTATGCGTGCACTCAAAACAAAAGAGTTTGCCCAGATGAAAGTGGGAATTTCTGGAGAGACGCCAAAAGGAAAGCTTAAAAAGCCGAATGGGGAGGATAAGGTAGTGAAGCACGTAATTGGAAAGTTCTCGCCGAAGGAAGAGCCAATGCTCAAGAAAACACTTAAGAAATCTACTGAATCAGTACGACTTTTCATTACAGATGGAATCGAGAAGGCAATGCTCGAGGCAAATACACGATAGGTTCTTCATATTTCTTGTCTCGTGTTGAGCATTGCGCTACTCTCTCACAGGAGGTATTCACCTCATCATCAAGTCAACTGGAGGGGTTAATGTCTGGAATTCAGAAAGTTGAAGTGCTTGATGTGGTGGAGGTCGCGTTTGTACAAGGCGTTCTAAAACTAGAACAACTCGCTCGCGAAAAATTTGGTGGCCGTCAGTGGACATATGGCCGCATGTCAGAAGCAGTATTAATCGGCTCTGCTATGTGGAGTGCTGCCGAATCAACGCTGCGAGAAGTAAAAAGTGAGTTGGGGCAGAGTTTGTACGAGTATATGGTAGGTACCTGCTTCGATACGACCTTCGAAATAAGAGTGAGCGGCATTATCTTTGATTTGTCGCGGCGTAACCTGCCTTGCGTGTCGTGGCCTGAAGAACCGTACTTTACGGTGGCAGACAATGAGATTCTCTACTCTCTTAGTCGAGAGCCTATCGGAACGATTGGTGACTACTTTGTCACCAAAATGGTTGAGGCTATGGGTGCAATGTGGGCGATCACTCCACACGGAACTGGCGACAAGATGCTTCCACACCTTAGCGCGTGGGAGGTAGCTAGTCTAAAACGTCACAAGCAACACTTCGATTATACGCTCGAGCCTTAGGCTCGAGCGTTTTCGATATTGATTTAGTACTGCTTCTGTTGTATATTCCGACCTGGCAGTACACTCATGAAAGGAGATAGGCC
>JAHJIK010000029.1 GCA_018823385.1 Patescibacteria group bacterium
CACATTAAGTATCTTAATACGTTTTCGTAGCGGCTCAAATCTTCATGATTTGAGCCGTTTCGTGTTCTAATAAGTATCAATAAAAATCTGAAGTTTAGTCCGTCGATCCGTGCATACAGTAAAACGCGCCAGGTGGCGCGTCTAGATTTAGGTGGACACTTGTGCGTCAGCAACTATCTGCACTAGGACAGACGACGTTGCATGAGATTGTAACCGCACCGCTTACAGGGGTGGGCCTCAATGTCTCAAGCTCAGTCACATCACTACACAAACGAATTTTTCGGCGCCGCATGCTGATCGGCCCCTACTGGTATCGTCTGCGGCACAAGTGTCCGCTAAAAATGTATCATGGCAACGAGTAGACTGCCATATATATAAAGAAACCGCCCGAACCGTACGGAACGAGGGTTCCTTAAGTTCGGGCGAATATGGGAGCATCACAGCCTTCTGTCGCATCGGCCAATTTCAACACTAATGCAGTGTTATGTTTGGCCGTGGCTTCAGGAAGTACTCTGGATCCACTATCAACTGCTGAACGCTTGGTCTAAGCGAATCAATTACGCTTTGAATTGATGCGCCAGGCCCTCTGGCTTTGTGAACCAGTTCAGCCTTGACACTGTTGCTGAGCGAAAATTTCAGATTCTTGCCGCCAGTATTTCTTGCATGATTGGCGGCATAATCGTTCATTTCCTGTTCAAATTCATCTAGCTTCCGCATCATTACATCGCGATTCTTGCCCATCCTGGCCTCCTTTCAGTCTGGAAGAACCGTACCACTTCTACGTATAGATTCAAATAGTGTACGTTGAGATATACTAACCACATATGAAAAACTTCACCGTTATATACATGGCGCCCGCAGCAGCATTGGCAGAATGGATGGCTAAACCAGAAGAAGAACGAAAGACTGAAGAGGATAAAATGAAAGCAGATTGGGATGTGTGGATGGCAGCCCACTCAGACTCAGTCCTCAACAGTATTTCACTTGGAAAGACCAAGCGTGTTACCGAATCAGGTGTTGAAGATGTTGCAAACGACATGATGCTTTCGTCGTACGTGCAGGGTGAGTCAGCAGAAGAAGTGGCAGAGATGTTCAAAGATCATCCACACTTTGGTATACCCAGAGCAACTATTGAGATAATGGAGGCGAAACAGATTTAAGGAACGTTTTGGTCTGCAGAATCGTCGGTACATGTGAAATGTGCCGACGATTTGCGTTACCTGTATACTGTCAGAAGAATCACTGGGGGCTCACATGAGCTATGAATATCTGATACTAATTCCTATCAACCCGCAATCGCTTGAGAAGGAGTATGCAAAAGGTAGACAGTTGCCACTACACTGCACCGTAATGCCGTGGTTTTCACTTACACACTCTGTTTCAAAGGAGCAGCTGTTTGGGTGTAGTGCCAGCATTATGCGGTCAGTCCGGTACAAGCAGGTTCGGCTTGAGTCGGATATCCCTGCGTTCTTTGGTCGGAATCACGATGTTCCGGTGCACACGATAGTTCGGAACGAGCCTTTGGAGAGACTGCATACCGAACTCTTGCTGTACTTGAATTCAATACACTGTGACCCTGATGATTTGGCGTATGTCGGCGCAGGATATCGTCCGCATGTAACAGATGCGGGAGCAGTATTTGCTCCAGGGACCGTGTGTCACCCGACAAGCTTTGCGATACTTGAACGCAGTCCTGATGGAGTTAAGCGAGTAGTATTCAGGGAATCACTGGGTGCAATTGTGTTTTAACTGCAGTGCGCCCAGCTTTAGCCGTCTCGGAAACGAGGCGGTTTTAGTTTTGTACTGTATCAGTGATATTCTAAATATATGAAAATCGGTGTCGGATCACAGAACAAAACAAAAGTAGGAGCTGTTGAAGCAGTACTCAAAGACTATCCGCAATTTAGGGATGCAGAAGTGCGCGGGATGGATATACATATCGAAGAGTTCGGTCACCCACGGAATATTACTGAAACAGTAGAGGGTGCCATCGACAGAGCTAAACAAGCATACATTTCTAATGACTATGGCGTTGGTATCGAAGGAGGGCTAATGGCCGTCCCACATACTAAGTCAGGACACATGGAGGTTGCGGTGTGTGCAATCTTTGATGGTACACAAATACATCTTGGCCTCTCTCCTGCATTTGAATGGCCGAAGCTTGCGATTGAAGGAATTCTTGAACAGGGAATGGATGGCAGTCAGGCCATGATCGCCGCTGGACTAACAATGGATGAGAAGATTGGTGCGAATGCTGGGGTGGTAGGTCTCCTTACGGATGGGCGGATTGATAGGGCAGCATACAATGCGCTCGCCATTCAAATGGCCCTCACACATCTCGAGCACCCCGAACTCTTCTAAGTGAAAGAAAACGGTTGCTCAGGCGTACTATATAGTAAGGCCAAGCATGCATGACCCAACCAACCATACCGATGAGGAGCTGGTAGCCCTATCAATACAGAACAAGCTCTACTTTGGAGAGTTGGTAACTCGATATGAGCGGAAGCTTGGCGCATACATATATAGGATAGGGACACTGCCACAAGAGGACATTGAGGATTTGCTCCAAAACATCTTTCTACGCGTATACCAGAACTTGAACGCCTTCAATCAAGACTTACAGTTCTCCTCATGGATATATCGTATCGCCCATAACGAAACGATGGCGTTCTTCAGAAAGAAGAAGGTGCGACCACAAGGACACTTGCAGACACTCACAGATGATGAGATGGCAAACGTCGCATCCGAACTCAATATCACTAGAGACCTCGAAGCACGTGACGATGCGACCGTACTACACACGTGCATACAAAAACTCCCTCAGCAGTACCAGGAGATTCTGGTGCTAAAATTCTTTGAACACAAAAGCTATGACGAACTCTCTGACATCCTAGAGCTTCCGCAAGGAACCGTAGCGATACGGATACGAAGGGCAAAAGAACGACTACGAAAACTACTCAACGAACATGGATATGAATAACACCACCATTGCAGACAAAGTGCTCGAAAAGATTGAAACAACCGAACCTCACTCAAAGGAGTATTTCATGCTGCGTACCATTGGAATGTGGTCGCTCGCTAGTGCGTCTATTGTGGTAGGTGGTTTGGCTATTTCATCAATACTGTTCCGCACCATGAACGCCGGAATGGTTATGCGTCCAGGTATCCCGCCGCTTCCAACTGTTGTTGCTCTCATACCGTTCCTTTGGATTGTATTGGTAACGGTGTTTGGGTATTTTGCATACAAAGAAATACGAGCAACACCAAAGGGATATAAGTATGAGTGGCATACGCTTCTTATTAGCGTACTACTAGCTAGCTGCGTATTCGGTATTGCATTCTATGTCACTGGTGCAGGATTCATGCTTGATCGGTTTGCAGGCAAATACGTTCCGTTCCATCCAGGACTTGAACAGATCCAGCATGATCGATGGCTGCAGCCGGAACGAGGCTTTCTTGAAGGAGTGCTGGGAGAAGATACAGAGACGGGTATTCGTATCACTGATTCAGACGACGTGATGTGGGAGGTGCTTCTTGCCGAGTCACTTGCAGAGGAGCGTCTTGAGCTGCTTGAAAAGGGTCAGCGTGTGGGTATACGGGGACGACTCCTAGACGCAGACGCACATACCTTTGTTGCATGCGATATTCGCTCCCTTGAGTTTGAAGGGCGCGGCATGCAGATGACTCCACCAATGCGAGGTGAAAGAAAACTTCCTCCACCGCGTACTACTACATGTGAGGACGTACGACCTTTGATTACCAATTAGTTAGCAATGTATGATTAAAAAACGATACGGTATTCCAGCACTGGTGCTTGGACTGGCCATGATTGGCGGAACGAGTGCGTATGCTGCATTTGGCCCTGGTTCTCTAGATATGTCCGCCTTCTCTGATTTCCCTGCAGCAAAGCAGGATGCAATCAAGGAGGCTCAAGAGATACGTGACTCTGCAGATGAAGAGGCGCGAGCAGTCCTTGAGGCCGCCGGCATAACACAAGAGGATATGCACGACGCAATGCAGACATATCATGAGACCAAGCGTGCTGCAGGAGAAGCAGCGATCAAGGCAAACGACTTTGACGCATTTAAAGCAACGGTTGCGGGGACTCCAATGGAGGACAAGCTAACGAAAGACACATTCGCTACTCTCGTGAAGATGCACACTCTAATGGAAAGTGGTGATAAAGAGGGAGTAATGGAGCTTCGAAAGGAACTTGGTGACGCAGGCATGAAGGGAGGTCCTATGGGATTCCCGGGACACCGCGGCATGGGTGAGGGAAAGGGAAAGTAATCAATAGTAGGTAGTAGGTAGCAACAAACACCCGAAGAGGGTGTTTGTTGTATGTGTACGGACTAGTCGCACGGCATAAGAACTGATACTCTGTGGCATATATGACGCATCAGGTGCTTCTTTTCTATAAATACGTATCTATTGAAGATTCTGCACTCCTGCGGACTGAGCTTCTTGCACTCTGCTCTCGCCTTAACTTGCTTGGTCGCGGCATAGTCGCTGAAGAGGGTATCAATATTACCCTTGAAGGACTGGTCGCAGACACAGAACAGTTTGTAACTGAGATACATAAGGACCCTCGCTTCACTGATATGAGCATTAAGCGAAGTGCGGGAGATGGCTCATCGTTCCCAAAGCTTTCAATTAAGGTGCGGGATGAAATTGTGGGTACCCACTTTCCAAAGGAGGTGGACCCTCGAGTACAAACTGCTCCACGCCTTACGCCTGATGAACTCAAGAACTGGTTTGAGAATGATGAAGACTTTGTCATTATCGATATGCGTAACGACTATGAGTTCCGCTCTGGTCACTTTAAGAACTCAATCAACCCAGGACTTGAAGCCTCCCGTGATCTTCCAAATGCTCTCCCGAAACTGCAGGAGTTTCAGAACAAGAAAGCGGTAACGGTATGTACGGGAGGTGTGCGATGCGAAAAGATGTCAGCGTACCTGCTTGCTAACGGGTTTAGTGATGTGTACCAGCTAGAAGACGGTATGCATGGATATATGGAGAAGTATCCGGGCGAAGATTTCCTTGGCACGCTCTATACCTTCGATCAGCGAAAGGTAATGGACTTTGGCGGCCCCCGAGAGGTGATTGGTACCTGTCACTTGTGTGGCGACAAGACTGAGCAGTATGCAAACTGCAAGGACAACTTCTGTCACTTCCACTTCTTAGTGTGTGATTCATGTTCGTCACCCGACGGTACCTATTGTTCAGAGACGTGTAAAGAAAAAGCATATGCAATTTCCGAAGGAGCGAACGTTTGATGTCATTGTGATTGGTGGCGGAGCTGCAGGTCTAATGGCCTGCGGTAGAGCTGCTGAACTTGGCAAATCAGTACTGTTGCTTGAGAAGAATGGACGTGTAGGCGAAAAGCTTGCCATCACCGGTGGTGGTCGCTGTAACGTGACTAATGCTGAATTTAACCAGCGCGAACTGCTCAGTCAGTATGGAAAAGCAGAACAATTCCTCTACTCACCGTTCTCACAGTTTGGCGTGAAAGAAACTATCCTGTTCTTTGAGGATAGAGAGGTGCCTCTGGTAACACAGGCAGGAAAGCGTGTATTCCCAAAGACCGAGAAAGCAAAAGACATCGTTCGCACTATGGACTCGTATGTGCGTCAGTCGAAAGTGAAAGTCGCAACTGGAGGCGCCGTTACCAAAATACGAAAGAGCGGAAAGTATATCCACTCGGTATATGTCGGAAGTGTTGAGTATCAGGCACAGTCATACATTCTTGCGACAGGTGGTGTCTCGCACCCTGAGACCGGCTCTACGGGAGATGGCTTCCGTTGGCTTAAAGACATGGGACATACCGTTGCTAAGCCAACACCAGGTATCGTGCCACTTCAGGTAAAAGAATCATGGGTGCATTCGTTAGCGGGAACCTCTCTACCAAACGTTCGCATTACTTTTTTCAATCAAGAAAAGAACCTCGTGAAAAAGGGAACTATTCTGTGTACCCACTTTGGTATTTCAGGCCCCTTGATTCTAAACGCAGCAAAAGCGGTAGGTGACTTGCTGTACGAAGGACCCGTAGCTGCGGCCATAGACCTGTTCCCTGACACTGAAGTTTCAATACTCGAAAAGAATCTCATCGCGTTGTTTGATGAAAACAAGAACAAGATGTTCAAGAACCTTATAAAGGAGATGCTTCCACCAGGTACCACTGATGCAATTCTTTCTGTACTTGCTCCTATTCTTGCAGAAGACACGCAGGCCAACGCTATTACCAAAGAGATGCGCCGAAAGATTGCAGAGACCCTCAAAGCAGTACCTCTTACCGTTACCGGACTTATGGGCTTTGATCGGGCGGTGGTTGCTGACGGCGGTGTCCCGCTTACCGAAGTTGATACAAAGACCATGAAATCATTGTTGGTAGACAACCTGTTTATCATTGGCGATCTTCTCGATATCAATAGGCCATCTGGCGGGTATTCTCTACAGCTCTGCTGGACCAGTGGATTTGTCGCAGGAACGAACGCATAGCGTGTCGTATACTGTCGATATGACCGTACTGCTTACTGTGCTTGGAATATTGTTCGTATACATGTCGCTCGCGTTTATCATGTCACTTATAACCCGTGACAATGGTATCGCTGACATCGCATACGGTGGAGGATTTGTGCTTGTTGTGTGGTCTGCGTATCTGTTGGGCGCACCCGGACTACTCTCACTTATCGCATGCATTCTTGTTTCTGTATGGGCCTTGCGTCTCTCTACGCGTATCTTCCTTCGCAATCATGGGAAGACTGAAGATTTCCGATACAAAAAGTGGCGTGAAGAGTGGGGATCAACATTTGTGGTCCGAAGCTTCTTACAAGTATTTATGCTACAGGGACTCGTCATCTTTATCGTATCGCTCCCCGTGTCACTCTTAGCGATATATGGAACCATGGCTGGCGTGAATTCGCTTGCACTTGCAGGTATTGCTGTGTGGCTCGTTGGATTCTTCTTTGAGGCTGTGGGAGATGCGCAGCTCGGTGCCTTCATTAAGCGTCCTGAAAACAAGGGGAAGATAATGAACCAAGGCTTGTGGAAGTACACTCGACACCCTAACTACTTTGGAGAATCTGTCATGTGGTGGGGGCTGGCGATTGTGTCGGTTAGCGTTCTAGGGAATGGACTACTTGGTTTGGCTGCACTTGCCGGCCCTGTTCTAATTACCTTCCTCCTCTTAAAGGTATCAGGCGTGCCAATGCTTGAAGCACGTATGGCTGGCAACCCTGCCTGGGAGGAGTATGCTAAGAAGACGAGTGTATTTATTCCGTTACCACCTAAGAAATAGCGTATGACTAAAAAACTTACTGAACTACAGAAAACAATAGGCTCAATTCTTATTCTTGGAATTGTGAGTGCCGCCATTGTTCTCTTGCTTGGATTTTTCCCAATAGACCGAGCGATAGCTCCAACAGGTGAAGCGCAAGGAAATGCAGCGACACAGCTTGTCGGAGAGACCGTTACTATTTCATATTCTTGCGCAGATGACAGAAGCTTTGTCGCACGTATTGAACTGAAGCCTGAAGCTACCTATGAAAACCCTGGACACGCAGAGCTGTTGGGATCTGATGGATCAACACTACTGCTAACGCAGGCAATTGCAGCGTCAGGAGCTCGCTACACTAATGAAGACGAATCAATTGTGTATTGGATTAAGGGAAGCGGTTCCTTTATTCAGCAGAACGGAGAGACCGTCTATGCTGATTGTGAGGGAACTGAGGTGTAATACACCATCCACAGATTGTGGGCGCGTGGCATAGGCTACAATATATACGTTAGTCACTTATCCTATATTCATGAAGAAATTACTTAATTGTTCGTGCAGTGCAAAGTGGGGCGATGCAGCACCGCTTGTACTACGTGTGGTGACCGGTCTTATCTTCACACTCCACGGGTGGCAGAAGCTACAGGGTGGCGTTGAGGGAGTGACAGGTATGCTGGTACAAATTGGGTTCCCAATGGCAACCGTATTCGCACTCATCCTTATTGCTGTCGAGCTTATCGGTGGTATCGCACTTATTCTTGGTGCCTTTACGCACTGGTCAGCAAAGCTACTTGTCGTTGTTGCGTTTGTAGCATTGGTAACAGTGCACCTGCAAAACGGCTTCTTTGCTCAGAACGGCGGATATGAGTACATCCTACTCATCCTTGCTGCAACTATTTCTCTTGCCATCACAGGCGCTGGAAAATGGTCTGTGGACCGCATGCTCTGGAATCGGTAACCGCATCGATATACAAAACCCCCAGAAGCAATTCTGGGGGTTTTGTATATTTGCATATCGTATAAATATATTGCATACTACCAGCGCCTGAATTTCCACACTTTTATGAGGAGGAAGAAATGGGACTGGCATTGCTAACGGTCATTAAGGAACTCAAAGCTCTGGTCCGCGAATTCCGGAGGCAAATGCTCGAATAGGAAATGAGGATAAAAACCCATCTCTAGCCAAGCCGGACGATACTGAACAAGAACCGAAAACCGAAAGGTGAGTAGGTTTTTCTTTTTTAGAAAGCTTGAATAAATACTGAATATATTGCATACTAACAACGCCTGAATTTCCAGGCGGTTAATTAAAGGAGAGAGTCGTGAAGATTCTCGAAATCCCGGCCGAAGTCATTTTTTCCTTTGGACCGGAGCCTTTGTTGCTCTTTGAAACGCTGTCAGTTCTTGACCCGACACGATACTCATTTGAGTTCCTTGTGGACGAGTTAAAGCATAGACAGTTCAAGCTGGTCGAGGCGCGGAAGTATTCTGCGACCCCAGCACTCACTGGAACGGTTCTCTTCCGTTTCCAGTCACCAGATATACCAAGTGAAGATGTGTGTCAGTGCGACACGAATATCATCTTCGGACTTCTCCGTGGCAATATGGGCGAACCATGGAGAATACAACTGGCATATCTGCCACTGACTGGGGATGAAGATCCCACTGGACGTAAGGTCCTCAGAATTCACCTCATGCCCATCTTGGAGAATCAAGAGAGCGTGCAGAGGGAGCAGGTCCGTTCCTGCGAGTATGGGTAGTCGAATACCGACACCAATGACCGAAGGGGTCGATCTAACAGATCGGCCCCGTTTGCGTTATGCACTCCAAGCACATATGCAACGCTTCTGTTTGCTATGCTTTCTATATACTCATTATTCCTACGATATGGTTCTTACTCTTTTTCTAGCAAAAGTATTCGGTGTGTATCTCCTCATTGCCGGCGCTGCACTATTAGTTCGTCGTGGATACTTTATCCCGGTGCTCGGAGGGTTCGTTGAAGAACGAACACTACGTATGGTGGTTGGCTTTGCTGAGCTCCTCGGAGGACTCTTCCTGGTGATGTCTCACATTATCTGGGCGCCGCTTCCCGCACTCATCATCACGTTCATCGGTATTGCAGCAACGTTTGAAGGGTTCCTATATCTTATTCTTCCAGACGACATCGTTAAGAAATACTTGCTAACACTCAATGTGCCAGCTTGGTACATATGGGGCGGACTCATTTCGATTGTGCTTGGCGGATACTTATCCTGGTTTGGTTTTGGACTATAAACAAAAGGCCCCGTGTGGGGCCTTTTGTTTATGCTTCGATATACTTCTTAAAGCGGGGAACTGATACTCCGTCAACGATGACTGTCTCGAGCCAACTTGCTACCGGCCTAATGAAGGTAATACCTGTGTCCTTTGATTGATACAGAACACACGCTTCTTCGGTCGCTTCAAGGATCGCAAGTCCTGTTACGAAATAAATAGCCTCAAGGTGTTTGTAGTGAACATACTGCCCACCAACTTCAATGTGTTGAGCCGCTTCTTGTA